>DATJQV010000055.1 GCA_035505375.1 bacterium
GCGAGAATGATGCCTTTCATGATCAGGCCAAGGTTGAGGTTGAGAACTTCGTCATGTGATCCGTGGTCATCTGGTCCTTAGTCCGTGGTCGGCGAAGAACCTGTCCAGAAGCCGGCGCTTTCGCGAGCCAGCCGCTCCTTGAGCGGTCGCCACCATTCCGGATGTTCACGGTACCAGTCCACGGTCCTGTACAGGCCGTCTTCGAACCGGATTTCGGGTCGCCGTCCGAGTTCGCCCGCGACGTTCGGCGTTGTCGAGTGCCCAGGAACGCGGACGGCAAGACTCGAGGAGGAGGTTGAAAGCACCGCGAAGCAGAGTCCTGCCAATCCGCTACGCTCCAACAACGTTCTCTGCCCGCTCAGTGTAGACTCCACGCGCGTCCACTATCAGCTTGGCATGACGCTGAATCGTCTTGTAGTCAAAGGCCTTGTGGTCGGTGGCAATAAGCACGCAGTCGAAACCGGCGATCGATGCTGCGGTCAGCGGGACGCTCTTCAAGTCGAAAGAGTGCTCCCTCATCTTCGGGAACACCGCAATATGGGGGTCAGAGTACGCGATGACCGCATCCTTGCTCCGGAGCAGTTCCATGATCTCCACGGACGGAGATTCACGCATGTCGTCCACGTCCCTCTTATAGGCTATTCCCAGCACCAGAACCTGGCTGCCTTTCAGGGCCTTGCCCCGGCTGTTCAGAGCCTCTACGACCTTCGATACAACCCACTCCGGCATCGCGCGGTTGATCTCTCCGGCCAGCTCGATGAACCGGGTGTTGACTCCGTACTCGCGGGCCTTCCAGGTAAGGTAGAACGGGTCGATCGGAATGCAGTGTCCGCCCAGGCCGGGCCCCGGGTAATACGGCACGAAGCCGAACGGCTTGGTCGCGGCGGCGCGGATGACCTCATGGATGTCGATACCCATCCTGTCCCCAACCATCTTCATCTCGTTGACCAGTCCTATGTTCACCGCCCGGTGGATGTTCTCGAGCAGTTTGGTCATCTCGGCGACCCGAGTGGAACTGACCGGAACCAGTTTGTCTATCACCTGCCCGTACAGCGCTGTGCCGACTTCAAGACAAGCAGGCGTGTGGCCACCGACAACCTTGGGAATAGTGCGAGTTGTGAAGTTGGGGTTGGCCGGGTCTTCGCGCTCGGGAGAGAAGACGAGGAAAACGTCTTTGCCGACTTCGAAACCCCGCGATTCGATCCGGGGTTTGAGTTCTTCGTCGGTCGTGCCGGGCCAGGTGGTGCTTTCGAGCGACATGACCTGTCCGGGCCGCAGGTGGGGAACAAGTGAATCCACCGTGTTGATGACAAAGCTCAGGTCAGGTTCTAGATGCCTGTCAAGTGGGGTCGGCACGCAAAGAATCAGAGCGTCGGGCTCGCCGGCCCGAGCGAAGTCGGTGGTTGCCTCAAACCCGCCGGCCCGGGCCGCTTTGATGGCTTCGGCCTTGATGTGGGCAATGTAGGTCTCTCCCTTGTTCAGGCGTTCGACCTTGGTCTGGTCGATATCCAACCCGAGCACGCGATACCCGACTTCCTGGTATCTCAGCATCAGGGGCAAACCGACATAACCGAGCCCGACGATGCCGATGACAGACTGCTTGACGTTGAGCCTCTTTATCAGCTCGCTCTTCGTCACACGGAAGTCCTTTGTTCGGAGTTCTTGATTCTTGGTTGCTGGTTCACAGTTCCTGGATCGTGGTTCATGGTCAGAGGTTTGCCTCATTCCCTGTGGAACGTCACGATTGAGTCGACCACGTAGCGGGCCTGGTCATCGCTCAGTTCCGGGTAGACCGGAACAGCCAGCGTCTCATTTGCCGCCTTCTCACTCTCGGGAAGGTCACCGGTTCTCTGCCCGATGTAGGCGAAGCACTCTTGGAGGTGAAGCGGCAGCGGGTAATAGACCTCAGTGCCGATGCCTCTTTCCTTCAAAAAGGCCTGCAGCTCATTGCGGCGCGAGACGCGTATCACATACTGATTCACGACGTGGCGGTTGCCGTTCATCTTTGCCCGTTCTTCGTCCATCGTTCCGGAAGAGAACGGAATCTCTGGGAGCTGGAGGAGGCCGGAGGAGACAAGGCCTGATTCACGGAAGAGGCGGTAGTAGCGCTGCGCGTTGGTTTGGCGGCCTGCTGTCCAGCCATCGAGGTGCTTGAGCTTTGCCAGCACAATCGCGGCTTGGAGCGTGTCGAGTCGGAAGTTACCGCCGACTAACCTGTGGTAGTACTTGGGTTTGGAGCCGTGCGCCCTTAGTACGCGGAGCCGGTCGGCTCGTTCGGTGTCATTGGTCGTCACTATCCCGCCGTCGCCGAAAGCACCGAGGTTTTTGGAAGGGAAGAAAGAGAAGCAACCGTAGTGGCCGATGGAGCCTGCACGTTTGCCCTTGTACTCGGCGCCGATCGCCTGCGCGCCATCCTCGACGACGATCAGGTCGTGCCGCTCCGCGACATCCATAATAGGGTCCATGTCAGCCATCTGGCCGTAGAGGTGGACCGGCAGGATCGCCTTCGTTCTGTTCGTACAACGTTCTTCGATTCTCGTTGGGTCGATGTTGTACGTGACCGGGTCAATGTCGACGAAGACCGGTTTGGCACCGAGCCGGGCGATACAGCCGGCAGTGGCGAAGAAGGAGTACGCGGTGGTGATGACCTCGTCGCCGGGGCCGATTCCCTCAGCCATGAGTGAAATCAGCAGCGCATCGGTGCCGGACGAGACACCGACGGCGTGCGCGCACCCGCAGTACTTTGCGATGGCTTCTTCGAGTGCCTTGACCTGCGGGCCGAGGATGAACTTCTGCGATTCGCAGACCTCGGCAAACGCCGCGTCGATTTCGGGCCTTATGGATAGGTACTGAGCCTTCAGGTCGAGCAATGGCACGTTCATGTTGCTTCCTCCTTCGTCTTCTTGTCCCTAGT
Source organism: bacterium (assembly GCA_035505375.1). Lineage (NCBI taxonomy): Bacteria > bacterium. The sequence continues at coordinate 2,915 of DATJQV010000055.1, forward strand.
CTTACGCGTCCGCGGCGGACGTCGAGAGGTCGAGGCTGAGGTCGGGGTAGAGGTTGAACGACGGAACTCGCGGTAGGGTTTGGTGCCCTTCGATAGCTCCGATGGCAACGGGAGCTCTTCGTCGAGGTCGAGGCTCTGCAGGGTCCCGGGAAACTCCTCCCGGTATCGCTGGCCGCTTTCCGGACAGACCATGATGCCCTGCGCATCGGGCGGGCCAAGCTTCTGCCCGTGCCTGCTCATCCATCCTGTCCGGCGAGCCGGGTTGCCCACCACCATCGCGTAGTCAGGAACATCCTTGGTCACGACCGCCCCCGCTGCCACGAAAGCGTACCGGCCCACAGTCGTGCCGCAGACGATGGTGGCGTTCGCTCCGATGGTGCAGCCGCGCATAAGCACAGTCTGCTCGTACAGGGCGTGGCGGTTGATCTCGGACCGCGGATTGGAGACGTTGGTCAGTACGCACGAAGGCCCGAGGAAAACGTCGTCCTCGATGATTACTCCAGTGTAGACCGAAACGTTGTTTTGAATCTTCACATTGTTGCCGATGACTGCGCCGCCATCCACGTTGACGTTCTGACCGAGGACGCAGCGCTCGCCAATCTTGGCGCCCGACATCACGTGGGCGAAGTGCCAGATTTTGGTGCCGGCGCCGATAGCCGCGCCCTCATCAACGCGGGCGGTCTCGTGAACGAAGTAAGGCTGAGCGGGGCCTGAGGTTGAAGTCGAGCTTGAGCGAGTGACATCCGGGAGAGAGATGACAGCGCCGTTGTTCTGGAGCGAACGCTGGCAGGCGTCGAGCAACTCCAGCACACGCAAACCCTCGGGTCCATCGGTCAGCGGTGGCTTTCGGGTCTCCAAGCATTCAAGGAAGGCGAGGCACTCGGCTCTCAGTGGTTCGGTGGTTTCTACCGGCACGACCTCGGCTTCGGCCTTCACCGCTGTGGGCACACGGTTCTTCCACTCGACCTTGTGCGGATAGGTCACGAGCTTGTCCTTGGCCGTGTCTTCAAAGACAGCCATCTTGTCGGAGCCAACGACCACGAGCCGCTGCTCTTTGAAGGGGTGAAGCCAGCTCACGAATATGTGGGCCCGGACTCCACTGGGGAAGGAGAACTGGCTGACCGTGATGTCGCAGACCCCGCGGCTCAGGTAATCCCCACCCTGGCATGAGGCCGCAGCCGGCATCTCGCCGAGCAAACCGAGCATGACCGAAACATCGTGTGGGGCAAAGCTCCAGAGGATGTTCTCCTCCGTGCGCAGCTTGCCGATGCTCAGCCGGTTCGAGTAGATGTACTCGACCTTGCCCAACTCTCCACCGTCTACCATCTCCTTGAGCTTGCAGACTGCGGGATGATAGCGCAGAATGTGGCCGACCATCAGAATTCGTCCCTGGCTCCGTGCCAACTCCACGAGTTCCGTCCCTTGCTCTACCTGAAGGGCCAGGGGTTTCTCAACAAAGACGTCCTTGCCTGCCGTAAGAGCGGTTCGCGCAAGGTCGAAATGAGTGGCGGCCGGGGTGGCAATGGCGACCGCACTGACTTCGGAATCCGCGAGGCAGTTCTCAACCCTTGAACAACGTTTCACTTCGGGACTCGTCTTCGGGGCGTCGAGCCGTGACCGGTCCGTGTCGCAGACCGTGCGCAAAGTGCCGAGGTCGTCGAACGTGCGGACGAGATTCTTGCCCCAGCCGCCGGCGCCAACGACCGCCACGCGCTGCTTCGCAGCAGATTGAGGCGGACGTCGGGAGGTCGTCTCTTCGTCCTTCGTCAGGTTGTCTTTAGTCATGAGGTCCGGCCCCGTCTTCGTGACCGGTAGTAGTGCCGAAACCGGGTCACGGACATCTCGATTCCGACATCGGTTGGTGTGTCGGGCTTGAAGCCAACGTCCCAGATGTGCGCGTCGACGTCGGCGAAAGTCTCCTCGACATCGCCGGGCTCCGCGGGGAAGAGGTGCTTCTCGGCTTTCCCGCCAAGGAACCTCTCCGACAACTCGACAGGGGACAGGAGGTTAACTGCCGTGTGGTTGCCGGTATCATACAGGACATGATGACAGGTTAGCGTAGAGGTCAAGGATCAAGGTCGAAGCAACGGCTTCGGTCGAGGTTAAGCTTATGGCGGAGAAGGGGAGAGACCCGCAAGCCAGGCGAGCCCGTCCCGGAATGGTTGGCGTTTCTTTACGCTGAGTTCTCGGACAGCACATCCGCTGACGTGGGAACGACCTGCCGCTATACGTCAGCATCTGCGGGATGGGCTGATTGTACCTATTGGGAATACTGTGGAGTGAAGGTGCGGTGTGGACGCGTGCCTCATCCAGCCACCGGTTCCCCACCTTTGCGCACTCGACATAAAGCGTGCCCGGGGAGTTCCAGC
>DATJQV010000056.1 GCA_035505375.1 bacterium
CTCATGCAAGGTAGCCATGCACGAGAATACAGCAGAGAAAACAGACTTAACTCACTCATCCGCAACCACTAGCCGCGCTCACTTTCAACGGCATTTCCGCCACGCTTGCCCTGAGAGACAACCCATGGTCAACCCGGAAACACACCTAACACTTTCACCACTGGAAGGTAAGCTGGACCTGTCCCTGCCTCCCCCCTCACCCCCGGGAGGCTACCCGCAGCAGTCACCTGCGGGCCATTTGGTGCTGCTCTTGGAACCAGATGAGGGGCTGGCTCTGGGGTCATCTTCCCGGTTAGCCATCGGAAGCACTGAAGCACTGCACCAGTCAAGCGTTCCCGGACTTCTAACCAGACCTAGCCGGGGACTGTCCCTGTAAGCTATCCGGGGACTACCCCCCGAATGAGTTGGTGAACCCGGGAGGGAGGCGGGGGGGCTAACCAAGGACAGTCACCCTATTCCGGGATGCTCGGGACATCAAATGAGCCCACATCTAGCAGCCGACAGCAACGTAATTCAAGATTGTAGATTGACTATTGGCGGGCCGGTTGACGGGCAGCAAGGCCGGACTATACTGATGAGTGGCTGTGAAGCACAGGCCGCTGCTCTATCTTGAGACATCGCTGTTCGGCTTCTATTTCGACTCCGAGCCGCGTAATGCATCCCGCCGTGAAGCAGTTGTCGGCATGTTCGACCAGGTTCGACTAGGGATTCTCGATGCCGCCACGTCGTCGCGCACGGTTCTCGAACTCAACCTGGCGGCGGAGCCTCTCCGGTCGAAGTTGCTGTCGCTGCTCGCAGACACTCGATTGCTCGACGTTGATGATTCGGAGGCAGAACGCCTGGCAGCCGCCTGCCTGCGTGAGGGTGTGATACCCGTGAAGGAAGTGGAGGATGCGCGTCACGTCGCGTACGCGACCGTTGGCCGGGCCGACGTGCTGGTGTCTCTGAACCTCCGTCACCTTGCCAACGAGTGGGCTGAACGCAACATCGGAGCTGTGAACCTGCGCGAGGGCTATCAGCTCATCAGCATCCGAATGCCAGAAGAGGTACTGAGATATGAAGGTTGACGGTATGGATTGGATGGACTGGCTCCACAAGGTCCGGCACGAGTCCGAGGATGAACGGAAGCGACTCGGCTTGAGCGGCGAGGAATGGCTAAGGCAGGGCCGGGTTCGGGCCGAGGCCATCATGGCCGAGTTGGCCCGCGAGCATCCTCCGGTAGCCCGCGACCGGAATGCCGACGATAGACGCTGACCGCAGGACACTCCGTTTGGCCTAACCCGACGAGATTGGCAGCAACGGACTGCCGCCCGAGCTACGGCTTAGGTTTGACTGTTAGTGTTATCGGATTGGACCAGGCGATGCCCTGCCACATGTCGAACTTGCGGCCGTAGTCTTTGATACCGACCAGTTTGAGCCGGAACTGGAAGGTGGAGACGTCTTCCGGAATCCATGTGCGCACGTATCGGCTGACCGTGTAGCTCTGGTTCGGTTCGAGCCGGACTACGTCGGTCGAGTCCATCCACGTCGCGATGAGCGCTCTGCCCGGCCACTCAACCGGCGAGGGACGAGGGGTTAGGGGCGAGGGACTGAGAAGGTGGTAGAAGACGAGTTGTTCTTTCCAGTCTCGCTTGATGAGTAGGTCGCGGTCGCTCGTGTTGGTTGCCGTAATCCTCAGCCGGAACGTATCGCCGACCCGGAACACGTTCTTGTTGGGTGTGATGTGGACGGCAAGAGGAGCGTCATCGTAGACACCACGCCATAGGCCAAGGGATAATGAAGAACTCAGAAACCAGAAACCAGAAACCAGAATCGCGGCTCGGATTCTGGATGGAACCACAGATGAACGCAGATGAACACAGATTGAGCCCGGAATGGGAACCCGACGAACGCTCACTCGACCCGTCATTCCGGCCGCTCGAACCCTTGAACCCTCGACCCCTCGAACCCTGTCGTCAGTCCACATCCAACGACTCAATGGCCAGTTCCTGGCCGGAGATGATGTCGCCGCCGGCATTGCAACTGCACATCTCCTCTACTTTGCCGAACTCGGCGCCGCACTTGGGACAACGGATGCGCAGCGGCACCCGCTTGAATTCAAGCGCAGCCGCGGCCGCGGCCGTGCCCTTCTTCATCTCGTCGAAGTAGAACTGGATGCAGTCCGGCACAACGCCACCACCTTCTCCGAGCAGCAGATGGATGCGGTTTATACGCTTGTAGCCGAGTTTCTCTGTCTCGGCCAGTGCCTGGTCGAGAAGCGCGCGGGTGATGGAGTATTCGTGCACGGTATTATCGAGTTACGATTGACGATTGACGATTGCGGGAATATCAGAATCGGGCGGGCTCATTCGACACTCGCCAATCGCCATTCGACAATCTAGGAGATTTCCTTGAGCATTCTCGTCGCCGCCGTGTCCTCTGGTGCGCGCCGGAGCCACTGCTGAAGCATGATGCGCGCTTTGACAGTGTCGCGGGTCTCGTCGAGGTAGAGCCGGCAGAGAGCCTGCAGCGGGTCGGACTGTGTAGAGTCGGCGGCAAGGGCCGCGCGGTAGGTCGACTCGGCCAGCGCAAACTCACCCTTTGCCTCGTGCGCGTACCCGCGCCTCAGCATCAATTCCGGGTCTCGAAAGCCCCGGCTCTCGATTGAATCAAGATAGGCCAGGGCCCGGTCGTACTGATCGTTGAGCATGGCAAACGTCGAGGCGTGGTAGAACAGCGGCACTCTCCGGTCAGGGTCAAGGTCCAGGGCCAGCGCCTTTTCCAGCGCCTGCTGAGCCTCGATGTTTCTGTCCGCCTTCTGGTACTCGCCGGCCAGCGCCACATAGCAGGCAGCGTAGTTGCGCAGCAGGTTGCGCGTGTTCTCGTCCCTGCGCACTCCGGGGTCGAGAATGGAGGTCATGACGTAGACGTCATAGAGCAGGTGCCTCGTCTTCTGCGTGTCAACCTGGCTCACGCCCTGCTCCGGGACTACGCGATTGACCAACCCCTCAAGACGCAGGTTCGGTTCGACATCCACGAGGTTGCTACGGGAAACGGTGGTGGAATAGTAGACCGGCGTACGCGGGTTGTAGCCGGCGGTGAATATCCTGGCCCGGAACTCATCGGGCGTGCAGGCGTAGTCGTCGGGCCATTGCAGCTTGATGCCGGCGCTGGTCGCGAGGATGTCCCGCATCATGACATCCTTGAGCTGGATTTCGCGGTTGTCCCTGCCGGTGAATACTTCCGGTAGCTGGTCGATCTGCGCCTCGGTGAAGGAAATCGGCGCGCCCCAGCGTTTGAGCTGCTTGCAGTACCAGTTGGCATTGAGGAGCGACAGGTTTGCCACCGCCACGTTCTTGCCGAAGTGCGGGTCGTAGTTGGCGACGAGCGACGGCACCGTCTGCAGGAACCAGAGCGGGAATGTGTCGTTGTCGCCGTTGGTGAAGAGGACAGCGTGCTCACCCGGGCAGGATACCAGGAAGTTGTAACCGTACTCGGCCGGAATCCAGTTGCCGTGCCGCGTGACGTCCGGGTAGTTCAGGTACATCGGGACGAACCCGAAGGCGAGCAGAATGCCGGACACGGCATAGGTCGAGGTTGAGGTTAAGGCTGAGGTCAGGCCGGGCGTTCCGAATCTCGACCTTGACCTCAACCTGATCCTTTCGCACCGGTCTGCAACCCGGCGGAGGAAGGCGTAGGCGCCGACGCCCGCGAAGACGGCGTAGAACACGAACGAGAATGCGTAGAAGTAGTCGCGCTCGCGGACTTCGCGGAACTTGAGCAACGGACGAGGGTCCGTTGGCGAGTACTCGAGGTTCAGATAGGTAATCAGGCCAAGCGAAGCGACAAGGAACGCGACGAATATGAGGATGAACGACCGCTTCTCCCGTCGGACCTGGTGCCACATCCCCCAGAGCCCGAGCAGCGGCGTTACGAGCCCGAGCAAAGCCTGCCAACCCACGTGCTGGAAGATGTCGAAGTAACGCGCGTTGCCCCACTGCCAGAAGAAGTAGCGGACGTAGGACTTGACCTGTTCGAAGTACGCCATCGGCAGGCTGAAGTGCACGTTCCGGTTCGTCTGCCAGTCGCCCTCGGTCAGAAACTGGGTGCGGCGCGGGAACAACTTCATCGGGTCGTATTGCTCGCGCTTTAGCACGCTGACGAAGTCCCGCCAGTTCGACGGGTTCACCTCATTGATGGCCGGACCGAGCCTGGCCCGGATGTACATGATGAACTGAACCGACCCGGCGAGGAAGATGAGCCCGAGCATCAGTCCCACGTACCGGGCGTCGAGCTTCCCCTGCCGGTGCAGCCAGTACAGGTACGCGCCGTACCCAGCCACAAAGGCAATCAGTATGGGCGGCGACTGCACCCATCGTTCGATGAAAGCCGCAGTCGGTGAGGCAATGAACAGCACCGTGTCGTCCAGTATTCCGTTGCCGGCCGCCGCGTACCCGATGACGAACACGAGAAACAGCAGGCCGAGCCCGTAGAACGCGCCGGCCGTCTTCTCCGACCGCTCCATCACGCGAAGACCCAGCCAAGTTGCGACAAGCATCAACGGTATGGCCACAAACGTCGCGGGCTTGAGCCCAAGCTCGGTTGCGGTCAGGACCATCAAGTACCCGGCAATCAGCTCAAAGATGCGCAGGTGTAGGACCGCGTCGCGGTCTACGACGAGGGCGAAGAACAGCACCGCGAACATGGCAAGCATGGGCGTGAAGTGGATGCCGGCGGAGAGAAAGAGCAGGAATATGGCGGCAAGGATATAGCGGTTGTCGCCGGTCCCGTCCTTGAGCTTCTCGCGCCAGACCAGAGCCATGTAGAGGACGCACAGAGCCACGACCACGCACGGCCCATATACCTCGGTCTCGACGCTGTTGTCCCAGTAGGAGAAGGCAAAGGCACAGGACAGGGCGCCGAAGACCCCGGCGACGTGGGGCAGCCACCGGAGGTGAGGGACTGGGGACCGGGGACCGTCTGCCGTCTCCCGTCTCCTGTCCCCCGTCTCCCCCGCGAGGCCGATGAGCTTGAGCACGAGCAGGTAGACGAGCCCGCAGGAGAACGCACCGAACAGGACCGGAACCATGTTGGTGCGGAAGGCTGACTCCGGCGAGAACGGAATCAGCGCGAACAGGCGGCCGAAAGCAACGAACAACGGAGTTCCCGGCGGATGAGGAATTCCCATTGTGCAGCAGGCCGCGGCCAGTTCACCGCAGTCCCAGAACGAGGCGGTCGGCGCGACGCTGACCAGATAGGGCACCAGCACGGCCACGAAGACCAGTGCGAAGATGATAATGCGCGTTCCGCGGTCGTTCATCGAGCTGGTTTCCGGAATGACAATAGGGTCAAAGACTCAGGAAGTCAAAGGGCCGGCAGCCAGTCGGGCGAACCCATGACCGGGATCTGAGAAACAGTCACGAGGCCTGATGCTAACGCCGGGGTCGCCGTGAGTCAAATCAGTTCAGACATCTTGAGCGATACAGCGTGGATGATGCCTGAAGAGCCCGGAAAGCTGCCGGAGCTGACGGGCCGCCGCGGAGTCGTTCGGGGTCCGTTGCAGCCACTGCTGGAGCAGGGCCTTGCCCTTGGCCGTGTCACGGAGTCTGTCCAGATAGAACCGGACCAGCGCCTGGACGAAATCGCGCCGGCTCGGGTCTGCGGCCATGGCGCCGAGGTAGGCAGTCTCGGCCCGAGCCAGATCACCCTTACCCTCGCAGGCTTCGCCACGGAGTTGGGCGAGCTCGGGCTGCGCAAACCCCAGCACCCGCATGCTATCAAGCGCCTCCATGGCCCGGTCGAAATGTCCGGCCTCGAGCGCGAACGCAGACAGATGGTAGAGAATCGCCACCTTGTGGTCCGTGTCCAGGTCGAGACGGGCGGCAAGGTCGAGGACGTGCTCGGCATCCTCCGGCCGATTGTCCTTCCGGTACTCATTGGCCAGAGCCATGTACGTTGCCGCATAGGTCAGCAGCATGCCGCGCGTGTTGTCGTCCTTGTGCACCCGTGGGTCGAGGAAGGACTTCATGGCGTAGACTGAATCGACCAGGTAGCGGCTTCTGGGTACGTCAACCATGTCAGACCCCGAGTCCGCTACGACCCTGTACACGAGGCCCTCCAGTCTAAGGTGCGCGCGGACGTCCTGCAGGCTGTGGGGTGAAACGGTGGTCGCGAAGTAGACCGGCGTCCGCGGGTGGTAGCCGGGACCGAAGACCTTGGCCGAGTACTCCTCGGCCGTAGAGGCGAAGTCATCGGGCCATTTGAGCTTGACCCCGCCTGCGGTCGCAACTATGTCACGGATGACGATATCTTCAAGCATGAAGGTCCGGTTGTTCTTCCCGATGAACCCGCGCGGAAGGCTGTCAATCTCGGCATCGCTGAACGAAATGGGTGCGCCCCAGTGCTTGAGCTGCTTGATGTACCAGCTGGTGTTCAGCAGCGAAAGTATCCCGACCCGGACGTTCTTGCCGAAGTTCGGGTCATAACCGGTGGCGAGCGACGGCACCGTCTGTACGAACCAGAGCGGAAACGTGTCGTTGTCGCCGTTGGTCAGGACCACGGCGTGGTCGCCCGGACACGAAGCAAGCACGTTGTAGCCGTACTCATCAGGAATCCAATTGTGGCGGCGAGTCACGTCCGGGTAGTTCAGGAACATCGGCGCGAAACCGACCGCGAGCAGAGTGCCAGACAGCCCAAGCTCAAGCGAGGAAGCCCAGGCCCGACCTCTCCTGCGTGCGCTTGTGATCTTCCGTACTCGGTCCGCAACCCAGCGGAGGAAAGCGTACGCTCCGACGCCGACGAAGATGGTGTAGAACACGAACGAAAACGCGTAGAAGTAGTCACGCTCCCGCACTTCCAGATACCCCAGTCTGCCCTGAGCAGGGTCACCGCGCCTCGGGTCTGAAGGCGAATACTTCAGATTCAGATAGGTAATCAACCCCAGCGACGCGACCAAGAACGCCATGAAGATGAGCACGAACGAACGTTTCTCCCGCCGGAATTGGTGCCACATGCCCCAAAGCCCGAGCAGCGGTGGAATCAGGCCGAACAATGCCTGCCAGCCGACGTGAAGGAAGATATCGAAGAACCGCACGCCCCCCCACTGCCAAAGGAAGTAGCGGACGTAGAACTTCACCTGCTCGTAGTAGGCCACCAGCAGACCAAAGCGCGGGTTCCGGTTCGTACGCCAGTCACTCTCGGTAAGGAACTGGGTCTTGCGCGGCAGGAGCTTCATCGGGTCGTACTGCTCCCGCTTCAGGACACTGACGAAGTTCCGCCAGTTTGAGGGGTCTGCCTCGTTGATTGCCGGAGCGTGCCTTGCCCGGATGAACATGATGAATTGGACCGAACCGGCCAGCAGCAGCAGCCCGAGCATCAGGCCCACGTACTTGAGACTCAACTTCCGCTGTCGGTGGAGCCAGTACAGGTAGCCGCCATAGCCTGCCACGAACAGAACCGACAGGACCGGCGACCGTACCCAGCGCTCGATTAGCGCCACGGTCGGCGAGGCAAGGAACAGCACGGTGTCGTCCATGATTCTGTTGCCCGCCGCGATGTAGGCAACAACGAAAACAGAGAATAGCAGGGCCAGACCGTAGAATACCGCCCTTGTCCTTTCCGACTGCTGCATTACCTTGATGCCTTGCCAGGTCGCACCCAGCATCAACGGCACGGCAAAGAACGTGCTGGCTCTCAAACCGTTCTCGCTGATGGTCAGTACGGTCAGGTAACCGGCAACGAGCTCGAAGAGCCTGAGCTGAATCACCGATTCACGGTCGACCACCAGCGCGAAAACGAGCACTGCGAACACAGTCATCATCGGGGTGAAGTGGATGCCGGTGGAAAGAAAGAGCAGGAAAATGGCTGCAAGTATCAGGCGGTTGTCGGCGGTCGGGTCCTTGATGCGGTCGCGCCAGACCAGCGCCATGTAAAGCACCGAAAGCGCGACGACCACGCAGGGGCCGTAGACCTCGGCTTCGACCGAGTTATCCCAGTAGGAGAATGCGAAGGCGCAGGCCAGCGCGGCAAAGGCCCCGGCAACGTGCGGCAGCCACCGGAGGTAGAGGACTGGGGACCGGGGACCGGGGACCGTCTCCCGTCTCCTGTCCCCCGTCTCCCCCGCGAGGCTGATGAGTTTGAGTACGAGCAGATAGATGAGCCCGCACGAGAACGCACCAAACAGCACGGGTATCAGCGTCACACGGAACGCAATCTCCTTCGCCAGCGGAAGCATCGTGAAGATACGGCCAAGGGCGACGTAGAGCGGTGTGCCCGGCGGGTGCGGTATACCGAAGATGTACGACGCAGCAGTGAGCTCCGCGCAGTCCCAGAACGACGCGGTCGGTGCGGCGGTGCAGTAATACACTGCCAGTACGACCGCGAACACGGCGCCGAACACTATCAGCCGCACTCGCGACTGGCTCACAGCTCAGCGCTCTTCAGCCAGGGCCTGCTGGATGTTGTACTTGAGTTGGGACGGCGTCAGTCCGGACAGAAGCCCGCCCCTGCTTGCGAAAGTTATCTTGCCGGTCGTTTCGGAGACGATGACCGCGACCGCGTCAGTTACGGTAGCGATGCCGAGCCCGGCCCGGTGCCGCATCCCCAGCGCGCTCTGAACGTAGCGCTCCTCGCTCAACGGAAGAGTACAGCCCGCAGCCACAACCTGGCCGCCGGTAACGATGACCGCGCCGTCGTGCAGCGGGGCCGGCGGGGTGAACAGCGAAACAAGGAGGGGCGCCGAGACATGCGCCTCCACCCGTGTGCCGGTTTCGATGTACTCGCGCAGGCCGATGTCGCGCTCGATTACAATCAGCGCCCCGGTCTTGTGGTCTTTCATCTGTGCCGCAGCATCGACGATTTCATCGACCACGGCCGAGTCCGCCCCTTGCTTGAGCAGGAATCGCAGCGGGCGATAGCGGCCGAATCGGGAGAGGATATTTCTGATTTCAGGCTGAAAGATTATTACGAACGCCACGATCCAGACCGTCGTCAGCGAATTGACTATCAGCCCGAGCGCCTTGAAGTCGAGCCATCGGGCGAGGAACGACACCGCCACGAGGAAGAAGAGCCCGTAGAGCATACGGATGGCGCGGGTGCCCTTGAGGAAACGCAGGAAGTAGTAAGCGAGCAGGGCGACCAGGATGATGTCGAGGGCATCGGTCACTCGGAACTTGATGAAAGAGAGCATCTAGCTTCTCAGTTCGACCGCGTCAGCCAGCCTCAGCGCCTTCACGACGGGTTTGACGTCGTGCACGCGCAGAACGTTCGCGCCGTTCGCGGCTGCCAGCACGCAGGCGGCGATCGTCCCATCGACCCGCTCGCCGTCCGCGGAGTCCGTAACCACGCCGATGAATCGTTTGCGGGACGGACCAACCACTAACGGGACGCCGAGGGACTGCAGTTCTGCCAGACGACGCAGGATTTCCAGATTGTGCGCCACTGTCTTGCCGAACCCGATTCCCGGGTCAACCAGCATCTGCTTCCGGTCAATGCCGGCATCCTCTCCCCGTCTGAGCGCCGCGTCAAGGGAACCGACGATCTCTCCCATCACGTCGGCATATTCCGGACTGCGCTGCATGGTCCTGGGTTTGCCTTTCATGTGCATCAGTATACATGGGACTCCGGCGCGCGCCACAACCGCGGCCATTCGCCGGTCACCGCTGAGTGCAGAAACGTCATTAATCATGTCCGCGCCATGGCGCAGCGCTGTCTCTGCGACCCTTGCGTCCGTGGTGTCAATCGAAACAGGCGCATTGACTCTCTTCTTTACTACGCGCAGCACGGGCAGAAGCCGCGCCAGCTGTTCGTTCGCAGCGACGGGCAATGACCCGGGCCGCGTTGACTCCGCGCCGATGTCGATGAAATCTGCGCCCTCATCAGCCATCGCGGTGGCGCGGTCAAGCGCGGCCGATGGTTCAAGGAAACGTCCGCCGTCCGAGAACGAGTCAGGAGTGACGTTTAGAATGCCCATGACATGGGTTCGCCTGCCAAGGTCAACCTTCCGTCGTCCCAGCTTGATGACGCACATCGACATCTGCACGTGGCCACTCAGTTCAATCAGGTCGGGAACGAGACGCGCCACGCACTCCGGCTGCGACGCGAGCCGGTATACAAGAGACTGCAACTGCCGCGGCGTGAGGAACAACACAACATCGGTGTGCCTGACCCGGCCGGAAGCGACAGCACGGTTCACCGCACAATCACCGCCGCACGCTATCGCGGTCTGCTTCAAGATGTTGGCGCCGGCAGTCGAGAGACGGTCAATCCTGACCGCGACCACTCGGCTCTTTGCCCGGAATATCGGCCAGCTCAGCGCATCGGCGCCGACTCGGGCAAGCTCTTGTTCGAGGTCTGCCTTGTTTGTGATCGAGAGCAAACGCACGTGAATTTATAGGCTAACTCTTGCCGGAAGTCAAGTCAGGCCAAGCGTCAGGAAATCAGGAGGTTGAGGATTCGAGTACCCCGACACTTGAATCCTGGGCCCCTGGAATCCTCAGATCCTCTACTTGAGCACCTGCCCGATGCGGTCCAGAGCCCAGTCGATCTCGGTCTTGGTGATGATGAGCGGCGGGGCAAGACGAATGACTGTCCCATGGGTCTCCTTGGCAAGAACACCCAGCCCCATCAGCCTCTCGCAGAACGCACGCGCGTGACCGGATTCGGGCTTCACCTCCACGCCGACGAACAGGCCCTTGCCCCGGACGTCCGCGACGTGGGGCGAGTTCATCTTCTGCAATTCACTCCGCAGGTACTCGCCCATCTTGAACGAGTTCTCCGGCAGCTTCTCCTCGATGATCACCTCAATCGCGGCCTTGCCCACGGCACACGCAAGCGGGTTCCCGCCAAACGTCGACCCGTGGTTCCCCGGCGTGAACGCCGACATCAACTCCCTCGAAGCGAGAGCTGCCGAGACGGGAAAACATCCCCCGCCCAGAGCCTTGCCCACAATCAACACGTCGGGCCTGATGCCGTCGTACTCGTAACAGAACAGACGGCCGGTCCGGCCCAGTCCGGTCTGAATCTCATCGGTCATCAGCAGGACGTCGTTCCGAGTGCAGACCTCACGGGCAGCGGCCAGAAACCCCTCTCTCGGCATCCTGATTCCGGCCTCGCCCTGTATCGGCTCGACCAGGAATGCAACCGTGTTCGGCGTGACTGCTTCTTCCAGCGCCGAGACATCGCCGTAGGGTATCATCTTGAACCCGGGCGTAAACGGTCCGAACCCGTCGCGGTAGAGCTTCTCGGGCGAGAACCCGACAATGGTCGTTGTCCGACCGTGGAAGTTCCCATCGCAGACGATGATCTCGGCCTTCCCCTCCGGCACGCCCTTCTTCGCATAGCCCCAGCGCCGGCAGAGCTTGATGGCGGTCTCGACGGCCTCTGCGCCGGAGTTCATAGGAAGCACCTTGTCCATCCCGCAAGCCTCGGTCACGGTCTTGCAGAACGGCCCGAAAGTATCATGGTGAAAGGCGCGAGACGTAAGACAGAGCCTGCCCATCTGCTCCTGCATGGCAGCGAGTATCTTCGGATGGCGGTGGCCCTGGTTCAGGGCCGAGTAGGACGAGAGCATGTCGAGATAGCGTCTACCCTCGACGTCCTCTACCCACACGCCCTCGCCCTTCGCCAGAACCACGGGCAACGGAAGATAGTTGTGGGCGCTGTACTTCTCACCGAGGTTGATGTAATCAAGGCTCTTCATCTGGAACTCCTTTCGGTTACGGGCCGGAAATGTATTGTAGCTGCGACATCCCTCTGAGGCAAGCTCGTCGGGGCCCTCCCTCGCCGGTTACTTACGAAGCTCCTCGGAGATCTCGTTCAAACGCGTTCTGGATTGCTCAAACAGGCACTTCCGGCCACGCCAGCAAAGCTGCGCCGTGCAGCACCTCATTCATGCGCCGCTTTGAAGATTCATGCGCATCCTGATTCGGAAGTCGAACTTCTCCTCAACCTCGGCCATGGTCCAGGTCTCCGTCTCAACCCTGACCTTGACAACCTTCCGACCCCATCTCGGAGGGCTACCCCCAGGCGGAGGGAGGCTCGGAATGCTGCCACGGCGGACTTCGTCGCGTTGGTTCCTCGTGCGGGCCGTTACGACATCAGACTTTGCGACCTCTGCGGCCGGGTGAGGCAGGAAGTCTTCTGCGGGCACCTGAGCAAGGGAGCGTATCGCCGGACAGCCCGCAGGCATGTACTTCCTGGGGGTGGCGGCGGCTGATGGCGGAATCTGCGCCAACAAGCTGGTGCTGACAAAGTGAGCGCGCCCACCGGCCACCGGACCTAAGCTGAAGCCCCCAGCCGTTCCTCGGTCTGGGGGCTTGTAATTCAGGACGGACTACTTGGCCGGCGCGAGTCCGAACTCCTTGACCTTGATGCCGATCTTCCCGACCAGGCCGAGAATCTCCGCCTGCTCGCTCAACTCACCCTCGGCCAGCTTGAGATGCAGCGCGCTGGCCGGACACTCGCCGAACGTGGCATCAACCGGAATCCACTTCCCGAGATAGACCTCGTTCCAGGCATGGTAGTAGAATGCCCGGTTCATGTACAAAAGTCCGACCGCGGTCTTTGTCGGGATGCCGGCGGCACGGGCCAGCGCGGCAAAGAGAACCGCATGCTCGTTGCAGTCGCCCTTCATGGTCTTCAGCACGTCGAGCGCATTGGGGAATGACGCGGTCGGCTCCTTCTTGACGACGGTGAAGACCCACGACACGAGCTTGCGCGTCGCGGCCACACCGTCTTTCTCCTTGCCGATGGCCTCATTGAGTTTGGCCTTGACCTCAGGCGCGTCGGACTGGATGGTGATTGACGGCTTCAGGAAATCGGTCTGCTCGGTCACCGGCAGCGCAACCGGTCCCGGCGGCAGGTCCGGCGTCTTGATCTCGACCACATACGGGCTGGTGCTCGTAACCTGCTGACCCGGGCCGGTCAGGTCGTACTCCTTCGGGTCGACTCCGCTGAGCTCCAGCTTCAGGCGGCTGACATTGGCCCCTTCCGGAATAGTCGTGTCGACCGGAACGCGGAACATCGTCATGACGTCGAATTTCGCGCCTTCCGGCTCCGCCTTCAGCACCGCGTCGGCCGTCGTGCGCTCCGACCTGATACCCGGTGGCGACGTTTCGACGATGGCCATACCCTTGTCGTCGGCCCACGTTGTAACATCCGTCTTTGCCAGCTTGGTGGTGAACTTGAGCGCGTCGTACTCGTGGCCCCCGGCCGTGACCTTCTCCCGGCCCAGAACCTTGACCTCCGCCAGGTTAACGCCCATCACCGTCGCGTCGAAAACCGGCACCTTGTAGGTTGAGTCCTTCTTGAACTTCCGCAGGACGACAACGCGGCCCAGCGCCGCGGCCGGATAGACCGGGCCGGTCAGCTTGATGCTCCGCTCGGCCGTGTCGCCCGGGGCCATGACCAGAAGCGTGCTGCCCGCAACCCGACCCTTGACCGTGAACGAACGGTTCTGGGACGAGAACGTGAAGCTGAAGTCCTTGAGCGTCAGGTCGGGAGCGGTGTTGGCATCCGACCGCGACTGAACCTGTTGCTCCTTGCCGCCCATCGCCACGGTCATCTTTATGAAACTCTCGAATCGGTAGCCCTCCGGGAGCTGGTTGAACCGGTACATGGAGTACCCGACCTTCTGCCCCTGCAACGTATTGGACAGCCAGGTCTCGGCACTGACCGGGCCCGACCCGGACGGCCCGGCATGACCGCACCCGGCCACTATGGCGACAACCGCCGCCAGAACAAGCGCCTTTCTCATGGTCTGAGCCTAGTGCCCCGGAAGCGCTTTGTCAACGCGGGTCTTGCTCCCGAAGTCCGAAGCTCGACGCCCGATTCAAGTCCGAACCGCGAGCCCTGGCTATTCGAGTTTCGAGCCTGGCCGCTGCCTCGCCTCTCCTTGATTTGACATCTGTCGGCCCATGGTTAATATTCTCTGTCGGGCCCCGGGGACCTGCGCCCGGCAACAGACGAGAAACAAGGTCCCGTAACCGCTTGAGAAGCGAATGCGAGGTCCACGTGTGTTTGCCTGAGAAGCTCGCAGGCTGGTCCCGTACCGAATCCCAAGCAATAAAACGACCGGAGGAACTAGATGGCAAAGCGCATCTTTGTGGGCAACCTGCCCTTCAGCGCTACCGAAGACCAGTTGCGTGCTCTGTTCGGCGCTCACGGCGAAGTATCCGCCGTCAACATCATCACCGACAAGTTCACGGGCCGCTCGCGCGGCTTCGCGTTCGTGGAGATGAGTGACGACGCGGCCGCGGCTGCCGCAATCGCGGCGCTCAACCAGTACCAGCTCGACGGCCGGGCTCTGACCGTGAACGAGGCCCGCGAGCGGACCGAAGGCGGCCCGCGCGGCGGGTTCGGCGGACCGGGACGCGGCGGCCCGCGCCGCGGCGGCCGCGACGACCAGAAGCGCGACTTCAACCGGCCCCGCTGGTAGACCAGGCGCAGCAGTTCTCAGGCGGGCGGGCTCATGCCCGCCCGCGCCCTTTGCGGTGGCCTCTTCCGCTGTTGACTTTCACGCGCTCGCCCCTAAGATGCACTGATTTGGCCATGAAACCACAACTTGTGAACCGCCGGAGGTCGCGCCTATGAACATAATCGAGTCGGGCATCGGCGAGCTGTTCCAGCCGCCGGACCCGGATGGGTTCCGCGAATGGGTCCACACGCGGAAGAACACGAAGATGGTGGACAAAGTCATGACCGAGCAGGAAGCAGTCGCGAAGTTCGTGGCGGACGGTGACTACATCGGGACCGAACTCTACGGCACCGTGCGCGCCCCGATGTCGCTGATCCGCGAGACCATCCGACAGGGCAAGAAGCACCTGCGGGTGGCGGGCCAGGGCATCCACGAAATCGATCTCCTGCTTGCCGCCGACCTGGTGGACACGCTCGACATCACCTACATCGCCTGGGAAGTCTACGGCATCTCGTCCTGCCTCCGCCGTGCAGTTGAGTCCGGACGGGTCAGGACGACCGACTGGTCCAACGGTGGCATTACCTGGCGGTTCAAAGCCGCGGCCATGGGCGTGCCGTTCCTCCCGGTCCGCTCGATGCTCGGCACCGACACTCTCAAATACTCGGCTGCCAAGGTCATCGAGGACCCCTTTACCGGCAAGCTGGTCTGCCTGCTCCCGGCGCTGTTCCTCGACGTCGGGCTCATCCACGTCCACAAGGCGGACAAGTACGGCAACTGCCGGGTCGAAGGCATATCCGGTTTCGTGCACGAGATGTCCCGCGCCTCGAAGAAGCTCATCGTCTCGACCGAAGAGATTGTCCCCACCGAGGAAATCCGCAAGTACCCGGAACAGACCGTCATCCCCTATTACCTCGTTGACGCCGTGGTCGAAGCCAAGTACGCTTCCCACCCGGGCGAGATGTGCTACCGGTACTGGCGTGACGGCGAGCACCTGCAGTCGTTCCTCAAAGACTCGGCCGACCCGGCCAAGACCAAGGCCTACCTCGACAAGTGGGTCTACGGCCCGAAGAACCACGCCGAATACGTGAACCTGGTCGGCATGGACCGGCTGCGCCGGCTCGAGTCCGAGATTGGAGGCAGGTAATGGCGACCTATAACGAATCCGAATTCCTCATCTGCCTCGCCTCGAAACTGATGGAAGACGGCACGACCGCATTCGTCGGCACCGGCATACCGATGCTCGCCGGTGCTCTGGCCAAGCGGATGCACGCGCCGAACCTGGTCCCCATCTTCGAGTTCGGCGGCACCGGCGCATCGCTGGAGAAGCTGCCGCTGGGCGTGGGTGACTCGCGCACCTTCCACAAGGCGGTTGCCGCATCCGGTATCTGCGACATCATGGAAACCGCGTGCCGCGGCTTCATCGAATACGGTTTCCTGGGCGGGGCGCAGATCGACCCCTTCGGCAACCTGAACACAACGGTCATCGGCAAGTACTGGCCGCCCAAAGTCAGGCTGCCCGGCTCGGGTGGAGCCAATGATGTCGCCTCGTTCTGCTGGAAGACCATCGTTATCATGCGCAAGCACGACACCCGCTCCTTCGTGCCCAAGGTCGACTTCGTGACCACGCCTGGCTATCTCACCGGACCGGGCGCGCGCGAAAAGGCCGGCCTGCCTCCCGGCGCCGGACCATACCGGGTCGTGACCAACCTGGCCCTGATGGACTTCGAGCCTGCCACCAGGCGTATGCGCCTGATTGCGACTCACCCCGGCGTGAAGCCGGAAGACGTGGTCAAGGCGACCGGCTTCGAGCTGCTCGTCGCCGACGAGGTCGGCGTTAACCCGGAGCCGACCGAGAAGGAACTGCGCCTGCTCCGGGAAGAGATCGACAAAGACAGATATTACATCTAGGACAAGTCAGCATGCAGAAACCAGAGACCAGAATTCAGAACTGCGGAACCGGACGGACGACATGATATTGGCAGACCGGTACGTACGGTTCAGGCAGGACGCGCGCGCCTTCTGCCGCGAGGTCATCGGGCCCCGCGCCACCCGGTACGACCTGACCGGCGAGTTCGTGCAGGACAACGTCAAAGACCTCGCCCAACGCGGCTGGCTCGGCATCCCCTGGCCAAAGGAACTCGGCGGCATGGGCCTCGACTACCAGTCCTACGCGATTGCGATCGAAGAGGTATCGCGAGTCTGCGCCTCGACCGGCCTGACCATGGCGGCCCACACCTCGCTCGGCACCTACCCCATCTACAAGTTCGGCACGACCGAACAGAAAGAGAAGTACATACCGCGCCTGGCCCGGGGTGTCTGCCTCGGAGTCTTCGGCCTGACCGAACCCAACGCCGGGTCTGACGCGGCCGGCATCGAGACGACGGCACGGAAGACCGACCAGGGCTTTGTCATCAACGGCAACAAGCGATTCATAACCTCGGCCGGACACGCTGGCACGGTCATCGTCGCGGCAACGCAGGACCGCAAGCTCGGCCGCAAAGGCATCACCTGCTTCATCGCTGAGACCAAGACCCCGGGCTTCTCGGCGCCGAAAGCCGAACACAAGCTTGGGCTCAAGGGTTCAGAGACGATGGAACTGCTGTTCGAGGACATGCTGGTGCCGCTCGATAGCGTCTTGGGCAAGGAGTACGACGGCTACCGCATCTTCATGGAGACGCTCGACGGCGGCCGCATCTCCATCGGCGCGTTCTGCCTCGGCATGGCCCAGTGCGCGCTCGACACGATGATTACGTGGTTCAAAGACCGCGAGATGAGTCAGCTCGAATCCAAGGCGCTCGCCGACGTCGCCGTCCAGGTCGAGGCCGCGCGCCTGCTCGTCTACAACTCGGCGCAAATCAAGGACACCGGCGTGCGCGTGGACAAGGAATGCGCCTTTGCCAAACTCTTCGCGTCCGAAGTGGCGGTCTGGGCCTGCGGCGTGGCGATTGACGCCATCGGCCCGCTCGCCATCACTGACGACATGCCGGTGGCGCGGGCCTACCGCGACGCCAAGCTCGGCGAAATCGGCGAGGGCACATCCGAAGTAATGCGGATGATTATCGCCAAAGACGTACTGAAAGAAGCCAGAGAAACTTGCTAGAAATACCCAATACCCAAGTCCCAATTCCCAATCAACGGGAAAACCCCCATAGCCACGTGCGCACTGCTCGTCGGTACTTGGTCGTTTCCTGCTTGACTGGTCATTGGCGCTTGGTCATTGGTCATTTACCTGCCCAATAAGGAGGCAACGATGGACCTGAGTTTTAGTAACGACCAGGAGATGGTCCGTAACATGGCGAAGGAATTCGCCACCAAAGAACTGGAACCGAAGGCGGCGGAGATCGACGAGAAAGGCGAGTTCCCCCACGACTCCATCAAGAAGATGGCCGAACTGGGGATGCTCTCCATGACCATCCCCGAAAAGTACGGCGGCGCCGAGTTCGACTTCCTGTCGCTGGCGATCGCCATCGAGGAAATTTCTCGGGCCTGCGGCTCCACCGGCGTCATCACCGCGGTCCACAACTCCCTCGCCTGCTGGCCCATCGTCAACTGGGGCAACGACGCCCAGAAAGATAAGTACCTGCCGCGCATGGCGACCGGTGAGCTCCTCGGCGCGTTCGGCCTCACTGAGCCCAACGCCGGGTCCGACCCGGCCGCGATGGAAGCCACCGCGGTGCTCAAGGGCGACCGTTACATCCTCAACGGCTCCAAGCGGTTCATCACCAACGGCGGCGTCGCCAAGGTCTTCATCGTGTTCGCCAAGACCGACCCGGCCGCCGGCACCAGGGGCATTACCGCCTTCATCGTCGACCGCGATTCCAAGGGCTTCACCCTCGGCAAACACGAGAACCTCCTGGGCCTGCGCGGCACTGCCAACTGCGAACTGATATTCGACGACGCTGAAGTGCCGGTCGCGAACGTGCTCGGCCAGGTCGGTGGCGGCTTCAAAGTCGCGCTCGGCACGCTCGACGTCTCCCGTATCGACATCGGCGCCCAGGCGGTGGGCATCGCCCAGGCCGCCATGGAGAAAGCCATTGCCTACTCCAAAGAACGGAAGCAGTTCGGCAAGCCCATCTGCGAATTCGAGATGATCCAGGCCAAACTCGCCGACATGGCCTGCCGCACGCTCGCCTCGCGCCTCCTCGTCTACTACGCGGCGCACCAGAAAGACTCGGGCAAGACTCGCTTCAACCAGGAATCCGCCATGTGCAAACTCTTCGCGGCCGAGACCGCAGTCGAAGTCACGCGCCAGGCAGTACAGGTTTACGGCGGGTACGGTTACACCAAAGACTACCCGGTCGAGCGCTACTTCCGCGATGCCAAGTGCATGGAAATCTACGAAGGGACATCCGAAGTCCAGCGCATCGTCATCGCCCGTTCCCTGCTCAGTTAAAGTTCGCTGCTCCACGAAGCGGGAGGCCTTGCGCCTCCCGCTTCACTTATGCGCGCCAATTGCCGACGGGCGGGGTCCGGCAGAGGCACACCTCCCGACTTGCAGGCCGAGCTAGGCGAGAGATGGGAACTGCGCCGCCCAAATGCGGACTGTGGCGCGGTGCTCGCTCCTGCTGTGCCCAGGCACGTTTGGCGCAGGCGCTCTGAGGGACTGTCCCCGTTTCCCGCCAAGTCTAGGACCAAACCTATGGCTTGGGGTTTGCGGTGATTACTGGCGGGCGAGCTCGGCCTAGCGGATGCGGACCGAGCGATTGGCGCAGTTCTTCCCAGCGCGGTATGACGATCCCGGCCAGCCTTCGCACCAGCGCCGGATCCCGGCCGCGGCGCGACCAGTACTCATCCACCGCTATGTCCTCGACTGCTTTCTGACATTCATCCTCACCCGGCGCATGGCGGTCAACTATCGAACACAGCCCGCGTACAGCCGTACGCCAGAGCCCGATCCGCTGTGAACCCTCTGCGGCCAACTCCGGCATCTTACTCACCTCCAGCCACAACTGCTCCACCAGCGCCTCCCGCGCCTTGTCCCATGCCGCCAGCTCCAGCCGCCGGTCCGGCTTAGGCTGGAACCCGTGCCTCGACGTCTGATCGCCCGGCTCAAGCCGCGGTGTGGCTTCGCCACCGTAGGAACGAGCAGCATCCAGCCCGCCGGCCATCTCTGCCTCTTGGAAGAATCTGAGCACCCCCTCCCTGACTGCTTCCAGATGCCCGGGGTCCGGTCCGCCCTCACCTTGGTACGGCCGTAGCACTTCTTCAAGCATCGCCGGACGCTTCGTTCCGCGCCTCCCTCTGGTCTTGTTCAGCACCCGCCAGACACCGGCAGCGTAGCTCTGCAGATGCTCCTCGTTCAGCGGCCCGGGAATGAGGTGCTGCAGCTCGATGATACTGACCACCTTGCGCCTCACCCGTCTCGCCCAGACCTGCGACAGGCCGAAGTTCCGCGCCCGTCGCACGCGCGCCTCGGGAGTCGGCGCCGGCTCGTGCCTGGTCGCAACTCGTCTCTCGACCCCGCGGTCCAGCTTCTCGACTGCCTTATCAATCTTCGCCGGCAGAAACTCGCGCACCTTGGCCAGAGCCTTCCGCGTCTCGACCTCGATCACCGTCTGCCTCGCCGTATAGCGGTCAAGCACGTCCTCGATGTCGGAGAACCTTGCCCGACAGGCCCGCAGATAGTCGGCTAGAAGCCCGACACCGGGATTCGGGACCTCGCCACGCTCCAGCCTGCCCGCAACGTGGTGACTTCCCCTGCCCTGACGCCCCATCGCCGTCGCAAGCTTCTGCTGGGTCAGGCCCGCCTTCAGCCTGCATTCGCGCAGCCTCTTCCCCAACTCCTCATCGCACTCATACCGATCTTTGGGTCTCTTCATGTGCCGATACCATCATACGCATGATAAGACTTCTTATCAAGCGAATTATCTCTTTAGCTCCTGTAAGTCCACGACCCTCAATCCTCT
>DATJQV010000057.1 GCA_035505375.1 bacterium
TTCACACCTGCGGCCCTCAACGTCGGCGGGTTTCTCAGGACGTCGTTGAACGCTTCCACCAGAGTGTCGGCCGACTGGTACCGGTCCCTGGCGTCCTTTTCAAGGCATCGACAAAGGATGTCCTTAACCCTCTTGGGCACCTGGTGGTCTTTGAGCGGCTGCCCCGGAAGAGGCTCGTGGACCTGCTGATAGAAGACCGCCTGCGGGTCCTCGCTGTGATAAGGAACATTTCCCGTCAGCAATTCATACAGAACTACGCCCAGAGAGTAGACGTCCGACCGGCCATCGATGCTGGCCTCACCCCTGATCTGCTCAGGAGACATATACTCAGGCGTCCCGGTGGTCGCGTGACCCTCTAGACGAGTACTATTGTCGCGCATCGCTATGCCGAAGTCGGTTAGGACCGGCGCGCCGTGTTCGTCCAGCATGATATTGCCGGGCTTGATGTCCCGGTGGACAACGCCGCGCTTATGCACGAATGCGAGCGCCTCGGCGATGGGTTCCAGTATCGTGATAGCCTCGACTGGAGTCAGCGCACGCTTCGTCTGCTTAAGAACCGAGACAAGCCCCTGCGGCAGGTACTGCATTACGCAGTAGTGCAGGTTCTCATGTTGCTGGATTTCGTAGATCGTGACAATGTTGGGATGCTCGAGGTTGGCGGCGGTTTCTGCCTCGTCTCTGAACCTCCGGACCCAGTAGGGATTGTTCGCGAATTCCGGGTCGAGCACCTTTATTGCGACTTTACGCTTCAGGTTGACGTCGATCCCCTTGAAGACCTCGGCCATGCCTCCACGGCCGATGAACTCGGTGACCTCGTACTTGCCGTTCGAGAGTTTCTGGCCGACTGCCAGCGAGTGGACCGGCATCTACCTGACTCTTACTGGAACGCTGTGTGTGAAATCGACATGGTTCACCGGGTCATGGACGAAGAACTGCACCGCGGTCGTGCAGATACCGCCCTTTGCACGCACCTTGATACCACCGCTCTCAGGCGAACCGCTCCACGAGCAAGGTCTCAGCTTGGCCGTGTCGCAGAGGATTGTGTCACCCCATGCAAGCAGGGAAGCGAGAATAGGTCTGTACTTGCAGGTGATGTCCACGTATGCCGAATCGTTCGTGTTCACGACAATCGTGTCCGCACCTGCAGTAACCCCGAACTCGTCGAAGACCGACACAACGCACGTCTTGCTGTTGCTTGCCCCCATTGCGTCGGTGGCGGTGAAGACCACATAACTTGTGCACACCTGGTTGGGCACCGGTCCCACGTCCGCCATGCTGCTGTTCAAGTCGACGGTGATCAGCGGGCCCGGCGACAACGACCACGCAATCGGAGTATTCTTGTCGACGGTATCCCTTACGATAGCGGCAAGGTCGAAGGTACGATGCCCGTTCTTGCTGACATACACGGTGTCGGGGACGACACTGATGACCAGTGCCGCGTCCGAAACAGCGTGAACAACATTCAGCTTGGGTGGGTAGTTCAGCGTTTTTGTATCGCAGTTCATCAGGATGATCGCCAACAACCCGGCGAGCGCTGCTACAATTCGCCTTACCATATGCTCCTCCTTACTCCCAGAGTCAGGTTCAAGTTCTTGTCCAGCGAGCAGTAGATACTAGTCGGTCTGGATTCGTCCAGTCCAACCGTGTATTCCGGCAGGAACCTTTGTGCCAGTCTCAGCCCGGCAAAGAAGCCAACAGCCATCAACGGATATGACGCATAGAATAGAACGTTGCCTGCTGTGTGGTAATTCTGGACTCTGTCGAAGTACTCCCGGGCACTCGCCGTGTCGCCAGCCGACGCGTAGCTTCTAAGGTTGACCCTTGCCTGGTCATCCGACCAGGCTGAGGCGAGATACGATACCAGCCCCAGGCCGGCTCCGGCTGCCACCCCGATCATGTAGGTGCGAACGCCTGTCTTCGGCGTCAGATACACTCTCTTCTCCGTCCACACGGTGTCGGGTTCCTTCAGCAGCTTGAATGTTAAGGACGTGTCTCGGTCGAGATGGATTGACGTTGACCAAGTCTTGTAGCCGTACTCACCGACTGCAACGCTGTAGTTCTCACCGACCGTCAGCGGAAAGGTCTTTGGTGTCACCCCGACGTCAGACCCGCCAAGCATGATCCGGGCACCCACGGGCTCACTCGTCACCGTGAGCTGGCGGCGGTTCGCCATCGCCAGGTTGTCGCGGGTCTTCTCGAAATCGCCCGAGAACTCGGTAACGAGTCTGCTCGGGAGCTGCGCTGTCGCGTCCCGCGACAGGACCTTCACGAAGTAAGCATCTCTCGCCGCCGGCTCGTTCAACTTTGCGCTGCATGCGCCCAGGTAGCAGTAGACATTGACGGACTCCCTGTATGTGACACCATCGCTTAGAGCCTGCTGGAAGCAGCGGATGGCACCCTCAAAGTCGGCGCTGTCATACTTGGCAGTGCCGGATGAAATCTGTCGCCACCCTTGCGCATTGGCAGCACCCGCGCCGAAGACCGTCAGCAACATAAGGACACCAGACAGCGACATGGACACCGCAGCCGTCTTCTTCTTGACACGCACTCTTACCTCCCGCTTTCTTTGACGCCCTTGAACACCAGTGTCTCTCCCCCGACGCCAATTGCGTCTCCGTCTCTGAGGACGTGTTTGTCGATTCTCCGGCTGTTCAAGAATGTCCCATTGGTGCTGTTGAGATCGCAGACCCAGAAGACGCCGTCCTGATTGACGACCTGGGCGTGCGAACGTGATATGGAATCTTTGAATATCTCTATCCCGTCCGGCTGGTCGCGACCGATTGTGGCGACATGGCCAGCGATGGGGAAAGCCTGGATTATCTCTCCCCCGCTGGACAAGAGCAGTTCTGCGGAAGAGAACTTCTCGCGCCCCGTCTTGCTCGAAGTCCCGCGCAGGACCCATACCAGCAGTGCTATGCCCACCGGTATCAGTAGCCAGGGCGCAACAGACAGGACCAGGCCCGGGCGCGAGACAATCAACAGCAAGCACACCAGGCCAATTGCCACGGCCGGCGGAATCCAGAACTCCTTCCTGGCGAGGAACGACATAATGGTCCTCCCTCCTACAGATGACGCCCTGCCCGTGCGGTCAGAAGGTTCAGAAGCCTTCGTAGCTCTGGCCTCTTCCTGGACCATCCCCGGACTCGGCATGTCATTTGCATCCTCCTCGGGCAATCCCAGCGTGTGATTCATCGCGTTCGCCATCTCCAGACCGGACGTGAATCGCTTTGTCCTGTCCTTTTCGATGGCCTTGAGCACGATTTCGTCCACTTCCTTTGGCAGCTCTCTGTTGAGTTCACTTGGCCGGCGCGGCTGGTCCCGCACTATCTTCTCGGCAATCTCGATGTGGGTGTTGCCGCGGAACGGCACGGTCCCTGTAAGAAGCTCGTAGAGAACGATCCCAAGCGAGTAAAGGTCGGCTCTGCCGTCGGGTGTCGTCCCCCTTATCTGTTCAGGCGACATATACTCCGGGGTCCCGATGAGCAGTCCGGGCCGAGTCAATCGGGCCAGATACGTCACCTTGGCGATGCCGAAGTCGAGGATGATGACGTTGCCGTTCTCGTCGATGGCGATGTTGGAAGGCTTGATGTCGCGGTGGATCACATGCGCACAGTGCGCGTAGTGAAGCCCGAGGCACACCATCTTGGAAACGACGAACGCCTTTTCGACCGACAGTGCACCTTCCGAGGACAGGAGTTTCCTCAGGGTAGGACCAGTGATGTACTCCATTGTGAAGTAGTGCTGCTCGTCCTCGAATCCCACATCATGGATCTTGATGATGTTGGGGTGTTCCAGCGCCCTGGTGGTCTTGGCCTCTCGCTTGAAACGTTCCACTACCTCCTCGTCCTCGGCGTACTCCTTCTTTAACGTCTTGAGCGCGACGGTGCGGTTCTCGGAAGGATCATGCGCCTTGTAGAGCCTGCTCATTATGCCGCTGTTGATTTCCTCCAGAAGTGTGTACTTCCCGATACGACCGCAGCCAGCCGCGACCGACATCAGAAACTGAAGTCCTTTCCCCAATACCTGAACACACTCTGCGATGGGTCTCGACTTATCTCCGTGAGTTCTCGTGGTTTCGAACTTGTACCGTCATTGAACTTAACCACGGCCTTGTATTGTCGGTTGCGCTCCAGCGTGGCCCTAAATGGCACACACCCCCGCGACGAATCGTCCAAGAATACTTCGGCACCTCGGATGTCTCTACCTGCACCACCCGGCATGAATATGACCGTAACCTTGGCACTGGACGGTTGCGGTCTCGCTGGCTGTTTGCGTACAGTATCGACCTCCCTGGCAGGAGAACCGGAGTCAGAACCAACAACCGCAGCACCAACGCGACTCGCCAGTTCTACTCTGTAGTATCTACGCGCGAGCCCCTCCACGACCAGCGTGGTCTCAGTGAAGCCTTCTCGCTTGAAGCGCAGCTTGTCACCTGGACGGAGAAGGAGCGAATCGCCGCTTCTCAGTTGACGGTCCACCCGGGCGCCGCCCACAGTTGACGATACGTACAGGGTGTTTGGCGTTGTCGCGAAGGTGGCCCACATCGAGGGAGGAGGATAAGGAGTCAGGAATCGCAGCACCAATGGAACCACCCCCGCCACCAAGGCCACGGCCGCCGCTCCTATCAGCACCTTCTTCCGGGTCAACACCCTTGGAGCACTGCGCCCCAGTATTGGGACTGACCCCCGCGGCACGGCCCCTCTCATCGTCGGGGTTGACTGAGCCAAGATAACCGAGATGTTGTCATGGCCGCCCCTCGCGTTAGCCTGCTCGATAAGGGAGTTGCACGCTTGCTGGCCGTCCACGCTGCTTAGGACGGTAGCCAGAATCTCCTTGTCGGTGACCTCCTCCCACAGTCCATCGGAGCATGCTAGAATCGCATCCGTCTCCCTGAATTCGCCCTCGAAGGTGTCGATCTCCACATCGGAATCGAGTCCTACTGCGCGAGTTATGACGTTGCGGTTTTCGTGGCGACGTGCTTCTTCAGAGGTGATGATTCCGCTATCCACCAGTTGCTGAACTTGAGAGTGGTCTTTCGTCACCTGGCCTATCTCATTGCCCCTGATGAGATAGGCCCGCGAGTCACCGACCTGAGCCACGAAGTATCGCCCGGAGCCGATGAGGAAGGCCGTGACAGTGGACGACATTCCTCGCTTGTTCTCGGACACGGCTATCTGGAAGATGCGGGAATTGGCCTCTCGGATGGCGCCCAACAGCGCTGCCTTCCTGTCCTGGTATGCCGGCTTGGCAGCAACGACCCACTCCTTTGCCAGCAACAGAACGATACCACTGGCGACATCGCCTCCAATGTGTCCGCCTACGCCGTCGGCGATCAGAAAGAGTCCGCTTGCCAAGTCTACGCCGACAGCGTCCTGGTTTGACCTCTTTACCCGGCCTTGATCAGAACCGCTGCCGACGTAGACCCGCATTCATGCTCCTGTTGCTGCTTAGTGTCCGCACGCCGAAGCCGTCAGGATAACTCGGCAAGACGCTGCTTGGCGCGGTTGTAGATGGTCGCGTCCGCCGTGTCTGCGCTGGCAGGCGGCGGGCCCATCTTGACTATCTGGTCGTACAGCGCCTTGGCCTTGGGACAGGACTCCTCGTCGCCATAGTCCTTGCAGCGACCGTAGTAATCCTGCGCTTGCTTGTCCAAGTCCTTCGCCTTCTGACTGTCCCAACTTGAAGCGCTCAGCTTGGAAGACTCAGCTCGGGCGAGCGAGTTGGCCGGATCCCTCTGCAGCAAATCACCGTACAGCTTTGCCGCTCCGGGCAAGTCCGACACGTCTGGTCCCGAACGATACCGGGCCTGCTGCCAAAGGTCTATCCAAGCTGCGAGTTCCGTCGCCTTAGGATCGCCAGCGGGAATCGCAGCGGCCATCTGCTGCGCATCCTCCAAGCTCCCGAGGCGATAGGTCGCGAGGGCCTTGTCATATGGTGTAACAGAAGTAATGGGCTCAGGCTTTTTCGAAGGGTTGACAGTCGGCTGTTCCTTTTCCGCCACTGGATTCTCTCGCGTAGAGGTAGTTCCTGTGCCGACGCGCTTCATGGCGTCCGGATCGTCAGGCTTCAGAGCCCGAACCCTTGACCAGTGCATCTTGGCCTTATCCGGGTTTCCTTGATTTTCGAGCGCGAACGCCGCGGCCTTGTGCGCCGTCACGACCTGGTCACGAACGCTCCCGCTGGTGGAATCCTTACTCCACGCCAGGTCTGCGAACTGAACCGCCTTCTCATTGTCGTTTTGACCAAGTGCTTCCATGGACTGCTTGACCAATTCGCTGGCAAGGACGCTGGTCTTGCCTCCCCCGGTCGTCGGACCCGTCTGGCGATGAAATGCAAGGTAGGCCCCCGCGACAACTATGATAGCCGCCGCGACACCCACCGCCCACTTCCACGGCTGTCCCTCCTTCTTGACAGGAGCAATGTCGGGCCTGAAGAAGGGAACGGTTGCCTTCTCGGCTTCAGCCTTTGTCGCCCCCCCCCCTCCTTTCCACTCGATCTCTAAGCTAGCCTCCCCAAGCTGGATCCGATCGCCGTCCTTTAGCTGCGTCGGCTTGTCGATCAGCTTTCCGTTCACGCGGGTGCCGCTCCTGCTCCCCACGTCAACGACAGTTAGCTTGTTCTCGATGAACTGGATTCGGGCGTGCTTGCGCGAGACCGTCGCCTCGTTCAGCGTGATGTCGCAGTCAGCGTCGCGGCCGATAAGCGGGTTGTTGGTGAGATCATAGGACTTGCCCACCTCCTCGCCGCTACGAACCAGCACGCGCGGCGTACCGGTGAAGGTGAACACCTCGGTCGGTTTTTCAAGATTTTCCATTCTTCCTACCTGGGTTGGTCGTTCAAAGGCTGCTAAGCCAAAAGAAATCGTGTACGGGCTTATCCTGATGACATCGCCGTCTTTCAGTTCGTAGTCCTGAGTTATCTTCCTCGCTCCGACGAATGTACCGTTGGCGCTGCCCAGGTCGGAAACGAGATAGCGTCCGGTATCCTCCCTGATCTGGGCGTGCTCACGAGAGACGAGACTATCGTCAAGCTTGATGGCACTCTCGTCTCCTCTGCCGATCAGAACCACCATGTCACTCGTCATGTCCAGTTCCTGGACGGTCTTGTGCTTGAGTTGAACTATAAGTTTGGGCACTCTCTACCTCCCTTTACTCCTGGAATCAGGTCCATCCTCTCGGACTACTTGGGTTGAAGTTGCAGGCGCCATATGTCCCAGTCCTGTCCGTTTCCCTTTCTTAGAAAAGAGAAGTAGATGTAACCTCCCGGGCCCCACGACGGGTCCCACTCAGTTCCCTTGGAGGTAGTCAGCTTCATGAGACTCCTGCCGTCGGCATCGATCTTGTAGATATTCCAGTCCTTGTCTCTCCACGAGGCAAAAGCAATGGCATTGCCCGACGGCGACCAGCACGGCATCCAGTCAACGCAATCAGTTCCATTTGTTATCTGACGCTCGTCCTTCGACTCTATGTCTTTGACCATTATGAAGGAGTTGTCACCGCGTCGCTGGGAGTACGCAACGCTCTTTCCGTCAGGTGACCAGGCAGGATCGGAGCCCGATGCGAAGTACTCGGCCAGTTTCGTGTCCACGTTAAAGATAACTATCTGCGGGTTTTCCAACTGCGGTTGACGGCGGAAGACGTCGGTCTTGACAATCCTCGTCTTTCGGCTCTTCGGCGTCTCCATACACACAGCGATGAACTTGCCATCAGGAGAGGGGAAGCCGCTCCAGATAGAGGCGTCGCCCACCCAGAACTGGTTCTCTCTCTTGATTATGGCGTATCCTTCCATCTGTTTGGAAGGGAAGTCCTGCCAGTAGAGACTCCGGGTATAATACGGAGACCCGTCGTAGCGGGCGTACAACAGTCGGTTCCCCTTCCACCAGTACGGATAATAGGCATCCTGGTCGCCTTCCGTGTTTGTGATCTGGCGCCGGTTGCTGCCGTCATCCGCGTTCATGACATATACGTCATTGGTGGCTTCCTCGCCAGACCTCGTTACCGCAGGACGGGAAACGAAGGCCACGTACTTGCCGTCTGGAGAAACGCAAGCCTGTCGCTCGTCACCATTAGAAGTAGACGTCATTTGAACCACTTCTTTCACATTGGAGTGATCCCATTCCAACCTCTCTCCGGCCACTGGCACGTAGATTGAGTCTATCCTTGTCACAGGCGCGATGACCGGGGCGGGGCAACCTATCTGGGTTGATGCCAGCAGAAGCAGTGCCAGGCATAGGACGAGTCGCCCGAGGTTGGGCTGCCTGAGAGTTTTGTCCGCTTTCACATTTCCTCCTCGCTTATTGATATGTCTTGGCTGTCTGAAGCGCGAATTCTCTTTGCTTGGTGACGGCCAGACCATGGTGCCGACGTCACCAGCCGGGCTTTCCCATTTGACTAATTGAGCAGCTCCATTGTAAACACACCTACGGTCTTCAACGAACGCGCCTCCCAGTTACGATTGGCTGCTGCACTGTACAGCCGTTCAGTTCCTGCCTCGGCTAGTGCCGCCGTGCGCCCTCCCGGGCGCGTGTTTTCTCAACAGGGATCCAGACGTTCAGAAAACGATACCGCTGCGGCATCGTGTGCCCATCCGGGCATTGCACCCGGACCCTTACTCGGCCAATCAACCCGGCAATTGTAAAATCCAACGTCCCGCTGTCAAGGACGGGGCAGACAAAGGTGGGCACATTGTTGGAGCCACGAACCAGTCTGAGCCGATCCAGGAAACAGACGCCCTCATGGACAAGGCAGTCGGCAGTGCCTGCTCCCTCCAAAGTCCGCTCCGCTGTCTTCACGGACAAGCACGCCCAGAGAACCGAGCGTGCGTCAGTCGGTCTGGCCATTGCATCGCGCATCGGACGCCTCGCTTAACTGACCCATCACGCCTGCGGTTGTCGGTGCCAGCAATCCGCCAAGCCCGGACTGACCGATGTAGACGGCCCCGGACATTGGCTGCTGTTCGCCGGGCGTGTAAGGGCACTGGCACGGGTTTCTGTCCTCCGGGCTCCGCGCGCGGACGACATTCGGCGCGGGCTCGTTCTCGTCTCTACACGGCGGGCTGTTGGTGAACCTTGTGCCTGCCGGCCGTTCGAAACTAGGTGCCATGTCCGTTCTCGCACCGCCCGAACCGGCGTGGTCCCAGAGCTCGCTGGACCCTCGGAGAGCGACCTCTCTGGTCGGGTTGCCCTGCGGGGCGACCACTGCTGCTGCGGGCGCAGCATCAGAGCCGCGATGGCGATAGTCAGTCTGCGGGTCGTCTGTCTTCCTCGAGAAGTCTTCCCGAGCATTGACGTATTCGACGAACGACACGACCTCGTCAGCCACCTCGGAATTGGTTAGCCTGATGGTGACTGCGGCCACGTAGAGAACCTTCAGGATGTTACGCGCCTGGTCTGAGCCGTCACGCTCAAGACCGGCTAAGAACGCTGCAGTCGCGGCGCCACGGTCGTGGTTTTCCACCAGCGCCCTGATGCAACTCACGTAGTCGTCGGCACCTCTGCAGCCGTTGCCGCGCAGGATGCCGCGCAGAACCTGATATGCAGCCTCACGCTGCAACCGATGGAGCGTGGCCTGTCCGATGTTTCCGCCCGAACCGTCGATGACCTGGCCAAGGTCTCCCAAGAGTCCTGCTTGCGCTGACGCCGCCATGGCGAGGCCGATCACGATTGCGAATACGGTCCTCTTCACGCTGTTCACGAATCCTCCTCTGGTTTCTTCTACCTTCCCGAGAACTATGGACTCACGACTTATGCCGGAGTCTGGTTTGTCATGCGTCATCGCAATAGACAAAGGCAGCAAGCGTGCCAGAGGTGGTTAGCGCCGTTGTTTCAGTAGGTTGGACAGGGCGAAGCAAGCTGCGGCCGCGTGCAAGGGGTTTTCGTGTTGCGCGGGCGCAACGGGGTTGTGGCGGGCACGCAACAGCAACAAAGCACGTCGGGCGGTATGAGAGAGGCGGCTGCAGAGCCGCTCCTCGATTCGTCATTGGACAATCTCGACGAGTTCACGCGTCTCCGTGATGTCGCCAATCCTGAGTTTGCAAGTGTCAGGGCGGGCGCAAGCCCGCCCCGACCGCACGAATCGGGCGCGCCCTACTACCGCGGATGCACGGGCCTTGTTTCTGTGTACTGGATTGGGCCGGCCTGGAATGACAGCTGGTCAGTCAAACCGCGCCGGCTGTCAAGGCACTTCGTGGCGGAGGCCTCAACCCCCACCGGCCCGAGTCTGCCACTGACGCCGCCGCCGAAGCAGGCACCGCTCGACTGGCCGACGTAAACCTCTCCCCGAGCCAGCTCACCGGCGTCAACTGACAGAGTGCCTTGGTTGTCAACGCACACTCCAATGGGACCAGCACCGTAGCACGCGCCGACCGTGCGCTCGACCTGGTCACCCGACGTGGACCCCTGGTAGTTGCTCAAGCCGGTTGCGGAGCTGTGGCCGTTCACGGTCGGACTCGGATTCGAATAGTAGGGAGACTGAGGGAGGCAGCGAGTCGGGTAGGAGCAGTTGTTCTGATACGAGTTGCCGTGAGGATAGTACTGCGCCTGCACCAGTGACGCGAATGCACTGATTGCGACGAGCAGTGCCGCAACTGCCACGGACTGAGCATAGGTCCTCGTTGTTAGGCGATTGCAGTGAGACATTTCATCTCCTCCTGTGAGCATCCCATTCAGCGCACCAGGGATGCGAGTTCTCGTCTCCGGCTCGGTGCCGCCGGATGAAGCGTGGGCTCGCGACTTATGCCGGAGTCTGGTTTGACATGCATCATCGGGACAGGTGAGTGCAGCATGCGTGCCAGAGGCGGCTGGCGCTGCTATTTCAGGGGCTAGGCTGGCTAGAGCAGGCTGAAGTTCGACGTGAGGGATCGCTCGTGTTGCGGGGCGCCACGGTGGCTGTTGCGTGGACGCAACATGCGGCGAAGGCAGAGAGACCTCTCCACTGCGGTCGGAATGGCACCGCGGGCTCGGGCTTCCGAGCAGGCGGGAGGCGATCAGCCGTCGGCTGTGAGCTGTGGGCCGTCAGTGGTGGTCAGTGGGGAGATAAAAGCACGTGCCCGGCGGGGCTCCAACCGTTGCTCTACTTGATATGCGCCGGGACCCTATCTTGTGGAGGATCCCCGACGTGCCCCGATGATGCGAAACGTTTAGCGTCCCCGATGCCTCCCAGTTCGCGTAACTCCTCCATGTCCTCTGGACCTGTCATCTCCGATAGAGGGACTTGGGCCAACCACATGTTCCGCGGGTCACTCCGGTCATAGGGGAGCCTACGTCGTCACAAGCACGGTTTCACTCCGCCATCTCGACAGAGGTTTGCTCACTCCTTACGCGAGATTCCCAGAATGGTGGTAGATGTGGGGCTGTTGAAAGAGGGCCTCACTACGTTCCGTCAGCGTGGCGGGCAGAATGAAGCCAGTGGAAGTAGCTCTACTGCGGCGGTTGCGGACGGCCGCTCCTGCGTGAAGCCTCAGGTCGGCTCCAAGATGGGGTTTTTCAACAGCCCCGATGCACCTATGCTGCTACGGATCTACTGTGGCTTCATCCTGACGTCAGGCGGTCCGCAGAGGATGGTCATTTGAAGTTCGGATCGTCGTCGTGCCGCGGCCACCAAGTCAATGTGTTTACGGTGCCATGGCTGTCCTCAACCCGAATCGTGGCACTGGCGTTATCGGCGTCATCAGTGGACACAGCCCCACAATTGATAGACCAACTATACGTTTGGTTTACTCCAGCCCGCGCGTTCGCTTGTTCATCATAGGTAACAACGTCCCTGTGGTAGTCGCGGTACGAAATCGTCACAGTTGCATGGTAGTATTCCGACCACCAGTTGTTCGTCGTAATCTGAGCGTGCAGGTAGTACGTGTTGCCTACGAGGTTTGCTCCTATACCTGTCGGCCACGTGCTGGCATTGGCGAGTCCTGGAATCGCCAACGCGAGTGCCACCAGTGCACCGACTACTGCCGTCAGCGGGATCAGTGCCCGCGAGCCGGACTGGTGGCGTTGTTTCTCAACCGCGTTTCTCATGCTTGCTCCTTGTTCCCGCCGCGCACCACGGCGTTCGACTTCGCCTTCGGCTCGGTGCAGCCGGATGAAGCACGGACTCGCGACCATTGCCGAAGTCTGGTTTGACATGCATCATCGAACCATACCAGAGCAGCAAGCGTGCCAGCGGTAATTGGCGCTGCTGTTTCAGAGGGTTAGGCTAGATGGAGCGGACTGCGTTCGGGCGTAGTGGCGTGTTTGTGTTCCGTGGACGCAACGGCTGGTGTTGCGTGGACGCAACAGGTGGAGCGCGCCGAGAGATTCCTCCACTACGGTCGGAATTACGTGATGGAAGGGGCCGGAGTGACGAGACGGAATCGGTCGTAGGCGGAAAGCGGCTGGCTGTGAGCTGTCGGCTGTTAGCTGCTGGCCGTACTAACGCCGAGGCGTTCCAAGGTTCGGTACAGCGTGGTTCTGTCTATCTCAAGGATACGGGCGGCTTCGGTTATGTTCCCTTGGCAGTCAGCCAGCACCTTGAGAATGTGCTTTCGCTCGAAATCGTCGCGAGCCGACTTGAGCGACTGGCCGTCCGATGCCGACTGCTCAGAACCGGTTTCGGCGGTTACTAGAGGTCTGATGTCATGCGCTGAGAGCGTCTGTTGGGGAAGAAGGACAACGAGCCGCTGGATGACGTTGCCGAACTCCCGGACATTGCCGGGCCAAGGTTGCGCCGCGAGAAGGTCAATAGCGTCATCTGTCAGCGCCTTCAACGGGACGCCATGCTCGGCGCAGTACTTGCCAAGGAAGTGCTCTGCCAGAGCCGGGATGTCCTCTGTCCTCTCACGGAGCGGGGGAACCCTGAGAGTCACAACGTTCAAACGGTAGAACAAGTCCTCGCGGAAGCGCTTTGCCTTGATTTCCTCTTCCAGGTTCTTGTTCGTGGCTGCGAAAGTGCGCACGTCCACCTTGAGCGTCTTTATGCCGCCGACGCGCTCAAACTCCCCTTCCTGCAGGAAGCGAAGCAGCTTGGCCTGAACATGGAAGTCCATGTCGCCAATCTCATCAAGCAATACCGTGCCCTTGTCGGCCAGCTCCAGCTTGCCCGGCTTCTGGGCGACTGCGCCGGTGAAAGCGCCTTTCTCGTGACCGAATAGCTCGCTCTCGATGAGTTCGTGTGGAATCGCGGCGCAGTTGAGGCGAACGAACGGCCCGCCGGCCACAGCGCTCTTCTGATGGACCGCGTGAGCGGCAAGCTCTTTCCCCGTGCCGCTCTCGCCCAGTATCAGGACGCTGGCCTTGGATGGCGCTACGCGGTCAATCATCTCGTACAGTCGCTGCATGGCAGGAGACGTGCCGACCATCTGGTACTTCGCCAGAGTCTCGGCCTTGAGCGTGGCGACTTCTCGCCTGAGCAGGTCCTTTTCAAGGGCGTTCTTGATTGCGACGGTCACGCGGTCAACATCGGGCGGTTTCTCGATGAAGTCATACGCGCCCTCCTTTGTCGCCTGCACGGCCAGCTTGATGGTCCCGTAGCCGGACATCATCAATACCGGCAGCGTTGGGCTGATCTTGCGGGCCTCGTGCAAGACCTTCAGGCCGTCGAAGTCGGGCAGCCAGTAGTCCAGAATGACCAGATTCAGGTCATTCTCACGGATGCGCCGCAGGGCCTCGGTTCCGTCCGGCGCTGCAAGGACCTCAAACCCCTGGTCTTCCAGCATCTCGCTCATCAGCGACCGGATGCTGGCGTCGTCGTCAACGACGAGGATTCGCGGCTTCACTCTCGCTGGTTTCATGCACCTTCCATGCCCAGAACAGCCGACGGTTCACGGCTCACGGCTGACGGCCTCCAAACGGGCCGTGCAGAGGCACGAGATGCCTCGACCCGTCGGACTCGCTCGGAATGACAGGCTGGCGCGGTTGGACATGTCATGCTGAGCGAAGTCGAAGCATCTCTCATTCGCAGTAGTCCGCTATCCTGCCGGCAGCGTGATTGTCACGGTCGTACCTGCACCTTCTTTGCTCTCTACCCTGATCGTGCCCTTGTGGTCCTCAATGATGCGCTTGGTGATGGCCATTCCCAGCCCGGTTCCGCCGGGCTTGAGCGCGAAGAACGGCTCGCAGACCTCGTCGAGATAGCGCTCAGGGATTCCCTTGCCGGTGTCCTGCACCACTGCCTCCACCTTCTTGCCCTCAACGATGTACGATGTACGAATGGTGATGGTTCCCGAATCAACGATTGCCGAGATGGCGTTTTCGATGATGTTGGAGCAGGCTACAGCCATCTGGTCGCGGTCCAGTGCCACCAACGGCAGGCCTTCGGCCAGGTCGTACCTTAGCTCAACGTCCGCAGGTCTGACGCCCTCAAACTTGCTTGCACACTGACGAACGACCTCGTTGATGGCGGTCGAGACAAGCTTCGGCGGTTCCAACTTGCTCAGTCGCATGAATCCGTCCGCCATCTTCTTCAGCCGGTCAATCTCGTCTCTTAGGCTCGTGTAGTATCGTTCGGTCTCGGGTGTGCGGTACTTGTCGAGTCGTTGGAGAGTCAGCGCCATCGCGGTGAGCGGGTTCTTGATGTCGTGCGCCAACTTCTGGGCGGCCGGCGCCCAGGATGTCACGCGTTTCATGTACTCGACTGCGGAGATGTCCTCGAGCGTTAGCAGGGTGCCGGACTCCACCGGTGTTGCCCGGGCGAGGACTGTTTGCCCGGTGGACAGCGACAGTGGCAGTTCGCGTGCCGCTCTACCTTCTGCAGTGGAGCTAGCGAGTGAGGCAAGAGAACCTGAAAGTGGAGTGCTCTCAGTCGCACCGGCAGCCAAGAGAAGCTCACGTCCCCTTGGGTTCGAACGCCGCACGTTACCCCGACGGTCGAGTTCGAGGACCCCGGCCGCGCCGGTGAGGCCTCGGATAATCGTGCGGATGTCGCGCAGATGCCGGTATCGGTAGGCGAAGGAGACCAGAATGGGAACCATGAGAGCTGCCGTAAGGATGGAAAGAAACCACCCCAATGCTACCCTTCGTGACAGAACCGGGCTGACTCGGATTTCGTATAGCCGGTACGTCCTGGTCTGATCGCTGGTCGGGCCGGCTAGAAGGACAGATCTGCGCTTGTGGCGCAGAACTCGGAGATCGCCGTCGCCGACGAGTGATTCAGCTATCGGCCGCCACTTGGAGTCGAAAATGATTGCTCGCCCGTTGGAGACTTGGACCAGCAGTTGGTCGTGGAGGCTGTCCGTGAACCTGCCCACATAGACGGCAGTACCGTAACCGCCGGTCAGTGGGATCTCCCTGACCAGCCTTAGTTTGTTGTCCAGAATCCTCATAGTATCGTCTCTGCCGGTCAGGGCGAGCCTCGGCTGGCCCGCCCGATCGGAAAAACCCACGCATGATGCATTGAGTTGTCCGTACTGAGCCGAGAGAACGCATCCCCCGTTGGAGGCATCCAGGACAAACAGACTGTCGGGCTGTGCGCCAGGGATCGCACAACCGCGCTCGACTACGAGGACTTGTGGAGTGCCAGCCGCCGTCTTGCCGAACCACGCAACCTGGGCCTCCTGACCGTAGGAACCGATGTCCCGCCGCCACTTCTCGCGGCCATCGCCGCCAACGCAAGCGACGTATGTAAGCGTGTCTGGCGGGTCATACCCGGGCGGCCGGTTCCCCGGTGCCAACGAACCGACGATAACTTCAGGCTTCCCGTCATTATCGACATCTCCGACAAGAAAGTTGCTCGGGTTCGGGCCCATCTCGTAGTACCAGAGGCGTTTGCCCGTTGCCCAGTCAATGGCGAAGATCCCTCTGGGCTGGAGGTCGAATCCTACCGCGACGGAGACGACCAGTTCTTTCCTGCCGTCCCCACCCAGATCATGTAGTTCGACTTGGCGGATGGCCCCATCCCACCAGTCGGGGGCTACTAGGCTGCGACCGCCCGCAACGGAGATTTCGCGCCTCGGCCAGAGGTCGTAGACGAAAGCGGAGTCTCCGCGGTCGTAGCTCACCCACACAGTGTCTCCGTTGATCCCGCCAGCCGAAGCTCCTCGTGACAGGGTCCCCTCCTTGAAGACGCGCGACCCAGATGCGACGTCGAAGTTCTGGTCGTACGCAACGACGTAGAAATCGCTGGCAAGCGTGAGAAGCTCGTCGACGGAATCACCGTTGACATCAATCGGGAAGACTGCGAGCAGTTTGTGCTCCCAAAGGAGATTGATATCAGCAGGCATGAGCCTGGCTGAGGAGAGGCCAGCCAGCATCAGTATCCCCAGAACGCCACGCCACACGGCGACATGGCGCGCTGCCATCCCCCAATGGTGAAACAGGCGGGGGCCGGTGAAGACCATCACCGTGCCGCGCTCGTCCGCGTCGCGGATAGTGCGTGCGTCGCGATTTCCGAGTTTCAGTCTCATCTCACCTGCCAAGGCCAGGTGGGTTTGAGGTTCCACGCAGAATTGTAGGCGCGTGGGAAGTGAAGTCAAGCAGACGGAGGCGCGTGCGAAAGTGGGACCGGGAAACTGGTCGAAGGGTCGGCCGGGCGTGAGCACAACGGGTCAGATGGCGCGGCTAGAACATGATGTCGAGGACCTAGCCACGGGGATCCAGGAGCAGCGTGCGAGTGGCCAACTACGAAAGTCCAAGGGAAGGCGAAGGACCACGATGCACGCGGGGCGCGCAAGTGAAGAACTGAGGGCCGGTGCGCGGGCAGGAGCGGGTGCTGTTGCGGAGGCTGCTGCGGATGCGGGAACGAGGGCCGGAGCGGCTGCTGTTCACCGGGCTGTTGCAGGCACCGGAGCGGGCGCTGTTGCGGTGGCTGTTGCGGTAGCCGCAGCGGAGGCTGGTGCGGCGGCTGTAGCGAGTGGAGAAGCGAGGGCTGTTCAAGGCGGCGGACCCATGCCTGTTGCGGGTGTTGTTGCGGTTGGACGAGCGGCTGATGTAGCGAGAGCGGCGCCAGAGGTCGTTCAGGAGGATTGAGCGGCGGTCGTTCCTTGCGCCGTTGCGGTGCCTGCAGCGAGTCCGGGAGCGAGGCCTGCACCGGGGGCCGCAGCTTCCCCTACCGTCCAGGGGATACTGAAGACCGGACAGTTCAGAGTCCAGAATTCAGAGACCAGAACTCTCAGCAGGAGAAGGAGTTGGGACGCGACGGCGCGGGCGAAGTCAGAAGGCAGAGGCCAAGGGCCAAAAGTCAAAACTGGGGACGTGGAACAATGAGCGGAGGGACTCCGGGGCCACAGAGAGGGCAGAAAGAACTGAGGGTCTCGTGACACTCGACAACCGAGCGTAACTCAATTGCTCTCGGTCGGTTAAACACTGTCGGGTCGCGGAGAGTCCGCATATAGGGGTCGCCTGGGGGCTAGCCTTCGGAGAAGGAATAGCCTAAGGTTAAGACTGAGGTTAAGAAGCAGGTTTGAAGGGAGCTTTCAGACGAGCTTTGCCGCGAGCTTTCTATAGAGCTTTGTAGCAAGCGATGTGAGAAGCGATGCGCTGAGCTTTGAGATGATCGATGAACGATGCGATGTGATGAGCTTTGAACTGAGCAATGGAAGATGCTATGAAGTACGCTTTCGAGTTTGCTTTCTAAGGTACTTTCCGACGAACTCTGAGTCGAGCTTTCTGGCGAGCCTTCAAGGGTATT
Source organism: bacterium (assembly GCA_035505375.1). Taxonomy (NCBI): domain Bacteria; species bacterium. The sequence continues at coordinate 17,598 of DATJQV010000057.1, forward strand.
TCAGATTCGAGATTGATGATTGCAGATTGCGGATTGGCGGGCGGGGCGATGTTGTGCGTCGAGTTCCCGGGCGGCGGGACTGGCGCGGCCGGGCGTCAATGCCAGCGGGCGCGTCAATGACGCGCCCGCGCAATTGGATCGAGCCGGACTAGGCTTCGGCCTTAGCCATCGCCCGGGTCGCCGCCTCGGCGGCCAGCGATTCCTTCGCCACGGTCACTACGCCGGCGAAGTCCTCGGGCGCATCGATTGCCATCTCCGACAGCACGAACCGGTCCATTGTAATCCCGGCGAGTTTGAGGCCGTGGATGAACTTGGAGTAGCTGAGCTCCAGCGGTTTCAGCGCGGCGCCCAGCCGGATAATCGCGAGCGACCGGAACGTACGCTTCTTGCGCCGGCGCTCTTTGTAGCCGGAAACGCCGGCATGGACTACCGCCTGATGTGCGGTCCGGAAAAGCCTGGACCTGCCGCCCCAGTAGCCTCTCGCATCTTTGAGCCACTTCTTGCGGCGCTGCTTGGTATACGGGCCGTTCTTTACTCTCGGCATCCTGTCTCCTTATTTGTAGGGAACAAGCTCGCTTAGCCGCCTGGCCCTTTCGCCGTCCAGGACTGTCGGCACGTTCAAGCCGCGCTTTCTCCGCTTGCTCTTGGATGAGTTGTTGTGGCTCCGGTTGGAGTTCCGGTACAGGAACTTGCCTCCGGCGGTGCGCTTGATGCGCTTCTTCAGCGAACTGAGGGACTTGGTCTTCTGCTTCATTTTGGCACCAGCATCATCTGGATTGATTTTCTTCCTTCGGTCTGCAGTCGGGGTGGCGCTTCCACGCGGGCGACGTCAGACAGGTCCTGGCTCAGGCGGTCCATCAGTTTCATGCCGAGGTCGGCGTGAACGATTTCGCGGCCGCGGACGAACAGCGTAATCCGAATGCGGTCCTTGTCGGCGAGGAACTCGCGCATCTTGCGGATCTTCACTTCGTAGTCACCGGGTCCGATCTTCATCTTCATGCGCATTTCCCTGACCTCGGTGGCATGCTGCTTCTTCTTGGATTCGCGCAGCCGGACCTTCTGTTCGTAGAGGTATCGGCCGAAGTCGACGATGCCTGCGACCGGTGGTTCCTCGGTCGGCACGAGGACGACCAGGTCGAGGCCCTGCCGGCGCGCCAGACCGACGGCGTCGCGGGTCGGCAGGATGCCGATGAGCTTTTTGTCGGAGCCGATGACCTTGACATATGGTACGCGTATCTGTTCGTTTACTCTGGGCCTGTCTTTGAAAGCGTCGCGAGCAACTTTACCCGGGTACGTTGTTTTCCTCCTTGATTTGGGCGAGCGCCGCCTCGACTGAAACCGCACCGAGATTGCCCTTGCCGTGACGGCGAACCGACACGGTGCCCTGCGCGGCCTCGCGGCCGCCCACTACGAGCATGAAGGGGATCTTTTGGCGTTCGGCTTCACTGACTTTGAGGTTTATCTTATCAGACTTCAGATCGATTTCAACTCTTATCCCGGCGGCTTCGAGCTTCTGCCCCACCTCGCGCGCATAGCCGATTTCGGTGTCGGTCACCGACAGCACGCGCGCCTGTACCGGCGCGAGCCAGACCGGGAACGCGCCGCCAAAGTGCTCGACCAGTATCCCCATGAAGCGCTCAATGCCGCCGAGGATGGTGCGGTGCACGAGGTACACGGGGTGGTGCTGCCCGTCCTGGCCCATGTAGTTGAGGTTGAAACGGACGCCCTCGTTGAAGTCGAACTGGCAGGTCGGGCACTGCCATTCGCGGCCGAGCGAGTCGAGCAGCTTGATGTCAATCTTGGGACCGTAGAAGACCGCCTCGCCCTCGGCCCGTTTGTAGGGCAGGCCGACGCGATCGAGCGCACGGATGAGCGACTGCTCGCCCAGGTTCCATTGCTCGTCGGTGCCGAGGTACTTGTCCAGGTGCTTAGGGTCACGCACCGACAGGTCGACCTTGAACTTCTCGAAGCCGAACGCCCGAAGCATCTTCACCGAGAGGCTGACCACGCCGAAGACCTCGTCCTCGACCTGCTCGGGCGTGCAGAAGATGTGCGCGTCGTCCTGGGTGAACCCGCGCACCCGCATCATGCCATGGAGCACGCCTGACCGCTCGCGGCGGTAGACCGTGCCCCATTCGCCCATGCGCAGGGGCAGGTCGCGGTAGGAGTGCACCTTGGTGCGGTAGATGAGCATGTGACCGGGGCAGTTCATCGGCTTCAGCACGTATTGCTCTTCCTCGACGTCGAGCACGTACATGTTCTCGGCATAGTAGTCGAGGTGGCCCGATGTCCGCCACAGGCCGGCGCGGGCGATGTGCGGAGTGAGGACGAGCTGGTATCCGGCGGCGAGGTGCTCCTTCTCCCAGTATTGCTGGATCAGGCGGCGGACGGTCGCACCCTTGGGGTGCCAGAACGCCAGACCGGCTCCGGCCTCCTCGTGGAAGCTGAACAGGTCGAGCGCGGGTCCGAGCTTGCGATGGTCCCGTCGCTTGGCCTCTTCCAGCCGGTCGAGATACTCCTTGAGCATTTCCTTCGACGGAAAGGCCACGCCGTAAACGCGCGACAGCATTCGGTTCTTCTCGTCAGCATGCCAGTATGCGCCTGCAACCGAGAGCAGCTTCACGGCCTTTATCTTGCCGGTGCTGGTGACGTGCGGGCCCCGGCACAGGTCCACGAAATCGCCTTGCTCGTATACCGAGATGCTCTCGTCGGGTATGCCTTCAATCAGCTCCAGCTTGTACGATTCGTCTCGGGTCTTGAAGAGATCAATCGCATCCTTGCGCGGCAGGAACTTGTGGACAATGGGAATCTTCTGCTTGGCGAGTTCGTACATCCGCTCTTCGATCTTCGCAAGGTCAGTCTCGGTGAACGGCTTCTCCACGTCGAAGTCGTAGTAGAAACCTTCGGGGACTGCCGGACCGATGGTGACCTTGGCACTCGGATAGAGCTGCTTCACCGCCTGCGCCATCAGGTGGGACGCGGAATGCCAGTAGACCTCGCGCCCCTCTTCCGAGTCGTAGGCCACCGGTTCGACCCGGGCGTCTTGTTCGAGACGGAAGGTCAGATCCACAAGCCGGCCGTCAACCCTGGCCGCTACCGCGTTCGGGTCGGCAAGGACCTGGCCGACGGCAACACCCGGCTCAAGTTGCCGAGCCTCGCCACTTACCGTGACGTTTATCACGGGGCAATCATAGCGCGACTCGTGCGAGTGTCAACCAAGGCGCGGCGAGCGGATGGGTTTCCGGTTACCAGGTACCAGTTGCCGGTAGACTGATCAGGCCACCTTGAGACTGAACACTGGAAACTGGTCACTGGACACTTGCCCGTCGCTTGATTCACCTTGCGCCGACGCTACAATGTGGCCACTTGAGCCCCACACCAACACGACGTTCAGCACGGACCGCGTCTGGCCACTCGCCATTCCGCATGGGCCTCGGCTTCGACGCCCACGAAATGGTGCGGGGCCGTCCGCTGATGCTCGGCGGCGTCCACGTTCCGTCGGAGCAAGGCCTTGCCGGCCACTCCGATGCCGACGTGCTCCTGCACGCCCTGACCGACGCCCTGCTCGGAGCGCTGGCGTTGCCCGACATTGGCACCCTTTTCCCGGATACGGACGCGAAGTGGAAGGATGCGGCCAGCGAGTTGATGCTCAGGGAGGCATATCGGCGCGTGAAGGCTAGAGGGTATCGGCTCGTCAATGCTGACTGCGTTCTCGTCTGCGACCGGCCCAAGCTGTCTCCGCACTCCGACGCGATACGCGAAAGCATCGCCCGCATGCTCTCCGTACCGGCCGGCAACATTGGCCTGAAGGCCAAGACCACCGAAGGCACGCTCCTGGCTCTCAAGGCCAAGAGCATCGCGGCAATGGCGGTCGTGCTGGTAGCCCCGGCTCGCCCATGATCCCCCTCCGCGACGACATCCGCTCCGAGAAGCGGCCATACGTCACATGGGGGCTGATAGCAGTCTGCACCCTCGTATTCATACGACAGACGCTCACCGAGTTCAAGGACCCGGCTGCCGGCGACCTGATCGTTCGCACCTACGGAATGGTGCCCGCGGTCATCGTGTCGGGTCATCGCCTCTACACCCTCTTCACATCGATGTTCCTCCACGGCGGCTTCTTCCACATCATCGGCAACATGCTCTACCTCTGGATATTCGGCGACAATGTCGAGGATGCTTTCGGCCACTTTTGGTTCCTGATCGTCTACCTGCTTACCGGCGTGGCCGGAAGCCTGCTCCAGATTGTGCTCATGCCCGGCTCGTCGGTCCCGACCATCGGCGCATCGGGCGCGATATCCGGAGTGATGGGCGCGTACTTCGTGCTCTACCCGCGGGCGCGGGTCCTGACCCTGATCCCTATATTCTTCTTTATCCGCCTCATCTACCTGCCGGCCCCGCTTCTGCTCGGGTTCTGGATTCTGTTCCAGGTGCTGTACGGATGCAGTTCGGCGCCGGGCATGGGCGGCGGTGTGGCCTACTTTGCCCACATCGGCGGATTCGTTGCCGGTCTCATACTGGGGCTGGCCGTGCGGAACCGGGTGCGCCGGCCCTGGTATGAAATCAGCTAGCCGGCTGCTCCTCGCAGCTTTGCTGGCCGGTCTCGCGCTGCGTCTCTGCCTGCTGCTGGCCCCTACCGCCTCTTTCGCGACCAAGGTGCTTGAGCCGACCGGTGACTCGCCCGAGTATGTGCGGCTCGCCGGCAACATCGTCCACGGTCATGGCTTCTCTCAGGATTCGATGCCGCCGTACCGACCCGACGTCCTTCGCACGCCCGTCTACCCCATGTTCCTCGCCCTGCCCCTGGCCGTCCTCGGCTCGTCGCTGGTCTGGCCATTGCTGCTCCAGTTGTTGCTTTCCCTTGCTACCATCTGGCTGACACGGAGGCTTGCGCTTGAGCTTGGGCTTGCGCCGGCTGCGGCCTCGCTTGCCGCGCTGCTGGTCGCACTGAGCCCGAACCTTGTCTTCTACTCGATCAAACTCACGACGGAGACGCTCTCCGCCCTGCTGCTGCTTACGACGCTGCTGCTCATCAACCGGTTCCGAGTTCTTCACCGCTGGCAGGAACATGCAGCCTCAGGTATCTGCTGCGGCCTGCTCATCCTGACCCGTCCCATCGCCGTCTTCTTGCCGTTACTCCTCGCCATCTGCATCCTCTGGCTACGTATCATGAAAGTGGCGACTCCCGGCGGAAAACAGGGACTGTCCCGCGCTGAGTCCGACGCAAGCGCTCCGAGGGACTGTCACTCGTTTTCCGCCATCCAAGGGACTGTTCTCGGAACCTCCCCTGCTTTCGTCAGGAATTGGAGATTGGCAATTGGGAACTCCGTTCTGTTCCTCGCCTGCACTTCTCTCGTCGTCCTGCCCTGGGTCATCCGCAATCGACACGCCGGCGGGAAGTACACAATCTCAACCGCGTTCGACTACAACATCTGCGAGTACAGCGGCGCGCTGACCCTTGCCGCCGACAGGCTGATATCGGTAGATGACGCGCGCGACTCGCTGGCAGCCCGGGCACAGGCGCGGTTCGGTCCGCTCGATACCAATGCGCAGGTTTCGTACTGGGCGTCGATGGCCAAAGCAGGTCGGCAGCAGATTTCGGCCCGACCGCTTCTGGCCGTCAAAATACACGCAGCCGGCAGCGCGGGCGGACTACTGATGCCGCTCAGCGTTCGGTCCCTGCGCGTGTTCGCCGGAGCGAACCCGCAGACAGACACGACCGGAGAGCGGCACGTCGCACAGCGAACAGTCCAGTTCGTGGCTCGCGGCAGAATCGGACAGGCCCTCGCGCTCATCTGGAGGGACCGGCTCGCCTCGATGCCGGCGCCGGCCGTTGGCATCCTGCTCTGCGCCGTGCTCTTCCACGCGACACTTCTCATTGCCTTCGCGATAGGCGTGTTCCTGCGGCGCTCGCGTCGCTTGCTCTGGCTGCTCCTGCCGATACTCTACTTCGTGCTCTCCACCGGCCCGGTTGGTGAAGCCCGATTCCGCGTCCCCATCGAGCCGCTCCTCTGCATCATCGCGGCCGTGGCTCTGACCCGGCCGCACCAGGCGCAAACCAAATCGCAATGAACGCGACTCCGGGCCCGGACCGCAAGCGCGTGGCTGCAGCCGACCCGCTCCCTCCGGTCGACAGCTCTGAGCTTGATGTCCATCGTCAGGCATCCGACTTCCTCTTCATGGCGCTACTCCTCGTCATTCTGACCCGACTCGCGTTCATACTCCTGCCGCGCGTCCCGGTCGAAACCAAAGCAGTGGCATCAATCGGGGACAGCGGCGAATACATCGCCCTTGCCCGGAACCTCGTGGCCCATCACACCTTTAGCCGCGATGTCGCGCCGCCGTGGCGTCCCGAACTCTTCCGCACGCCCGCCTACCCGCTGCTGCTGACAATCCCATACATCATCAACCAGCCGGCTTCCCTGGGCCCCCGCCGCGGACTATACCCGCTTCGTCTGCCTCGCTTCATCCTCTTCAGCCTGATCCTGCAGTTTCTACTTTCAATGCTCACCGTCTGGCTCACGTGGCGGCTTGGGCTTGAGCTTGAGCTTGGGCCGGTTCCGGCCGCTCTGGCCGCGCTGCTCGTCGGGCTCAGCCCGAACCTCGCATTCCTATCGTCCAAGCTGATTTCCGAGGCCCTGTTCATCCCGCTGCTCCTCATCTTTGTCCTGCTGTTCAACCGCTTCCGCAGTACCGGACGTGCCGCTGACATCATCGCCGCGGGCATCTGCACGGGTCTCCTCATTCTCACCCGCCCGATCGCCACCTTTTTTCCTCTACTGCTTGCGGTCTACATCTTCTGGCTGGCGGCGCGCAGGAGGAAGTGGGTCACGGGAATCAGCAACGCGGTGCTCCTCCTCGCTGTTACCTCCGTGACCATCTTACCCTGGGTCATCCGCAACGGCGTCCGCACCGGCCGCTACATCATCTCCACCGCGTCGGAGCACAACGTCTACTTATACGACGCCGCGACTGTGCTGGCTGCGGAGAACGGCACGACTATCGCGCAGGCACGCGACTCAATGATGGCGCAGGCGGTAAGACAGTTCGGGCAGATTGACACGAACGACGAGGCGACCATGTGGCAGAAGCTGGCCGCGGTTGCCCGGCCGCATCTGCTCCGCAGACCCGCGCTCGCGGCTTCGGTGTGGCTGATGGGAGTGGCCGAAGATTTCGTGAGTCCGATCAGCATGGGCCCGCTGCTGATTCACGCCGGGGGTCTGCCCGCGCAGGGCAGCGCCAACCTGTTTCAGTCGTCGCTCGGCCTGCTTGCCAAAGGGAAGGTCATTCAGGCGTTCCGGACCGCATGGCAGGTGCGGCTAAGCGGTGCCTCGACGTTCATCCTCGCGGTCCTGGCACTTGCGGCCTTGTTCAACTTCATTCTCATCATGTTCGGGCTTGTAAGCCTCTTCCTGCGGCGCACCCGCGGCCTGCTCTGGCTCCTCCTGCCGATTCTCTACTTCACGCTTGTGACCGGCACGGTCGGTGACGCCCGATTCCGCGCCCCAATCGAGCCCCTCCTCTGCTTCTTCGCCGCGGTCGCGCTCATTCGGCCTCCGCGGCCGGCTCCTTCCCGTACCCAGGCCCAGCCGGTGCGGAGGACCGCGAATCTCGACGAAGGGAGTTGCTCAGTCGGCCTCGCCCAGCCCGGAATCCGCCCCACCGCATAACCCGCTGCCGACACCGGGGCGACTGTCTTCGCGGAACGCGTCTTTCAAGCGATATCCCGGCCGTACCTCGCCCCTCCCGTCCCTTGACACCTCCGTCCGCGAACTTATCATGTTCGCGTCTCATGAGGTCCACAGATCAGTCACAGGAGGAAGAGTAATGCGAATACCCGTTCTGGTCACAGCTATCTGCCTGGCACTGGTCGTGTCCTCACCCTGTATCGGCCAGTCGCTGCACAAGGTCATTCCGCTGCCGGATACGTTCTTCAACGACGGCGGCGCGAACATGGTGACCTACAACCCGGTCAACAACCAGTTCTACTTTGCCAGCGACGGCGATTCAATGGTCCTCGCAATCGACGGGACGACCTTCGCGAAGGTTGCGCTGTTGCACCTCGACTTCGATGTCACCGCGGTCGGCTGCAACCCGAAGACGGGCAAGGTCTACATCGGCACGTTCAAGGACAGCGTCGCCGTGATTGATGGACATACCAATCGGATATTGACCTACGTCGGGTGTGGAGGGGACCCCTGCTGCTTCGGCTTCGACACGCTGCTGAACAAGGTCTACTGCGGCGGCGACAACGGCATCACGGTGCTGGACGGCAGCACCGACAAGGAGCTTACGACCATCGACGTTGGCGGGGCAGGCACCGGGGCTTTCTGCTGCGTCCCAGGTGCCTCGCGAATCTATTGCTGCACCGACTGCGGCCCCGCGATAATCGACTCGAGAAGAGACAGCGTTATCATGCCGGCTTCCGGCTCGTCTGAGTTGGGATCGCTGGGGGTCGAATGGAGCCCGAAGGAGAACCGGGTATACGTCGGCTCGGATGAGACGCTCTGGGTCATCGACGTGGCCGGCGACTCCGTGCGCAAGCGTCTGGTGCCGGACACCGAGGGGTGCTGCGCGGGCGCACTGGTCTACAACCCGTCGCTCGACCAGGTGTATACGCTCGACGCCGAGAGCGGCGACCTGATGGTATTTGACTGCGGCAGAGATTCCCTTGTCGACCGGATACCGATGGTTTCACAGGCTCCTTCGTACGCCTGCGGACTGTGTGCCGACCCGTTTGTCGGCAAGGTCTATTGCGTTGACTGGGACGAAGAGGGCGGCCTCGTGACCTCGTGCGACGTCAGGGCAAGAACACTCGACCACGTGCGCGCGGGTGATGACCCGGTCGCGCTCGCCGCGAGCACGCGCGAGCGCAAACTCATGTGCGCCGACGACGTCAATCTGGACGTCTTGGTGCTGAGTACGGCAAGTGACAGCCTCCTGGCGACGGTCGCGCTCACTGACTGGTCGACCGCTGTCGCTGCCTCGCCAAGAACGAACAAGCTCTACGTCAGTTGTTTCCGCGGCGGGCTGTTGGCCCTCGACCCGCTGAGCGGGGCCCTGGTGTCACGCCTTGGTACCTTCAATACGCTCTGGTCGCTCTGCTTCGGCCTCGGGGGCAGCAGGCTGTACGCCAGTCCGGAAAGCGACCAGGAATCGCTGCTGGTCTTCGACACCAAGACCGATTCGCTGGTCGGACGACTTTCACTCGGACCGGTTGGACAGGGGGGCCTGACCCACCTCGTGGTCGACGAGGAGCGCGCCAGAATCTACTGCCTGAACGACTGTGACTCGGCGGTCGCCATTGTCGACCAGACCAACTGCACGGTCAAGGGTCATGTCATCCTGGCCGGCTCGCCGGGATGTGCCTGCCTCGACTCGGCCGCCGGACGGCTCTACGTGTCAAACACACGGTGGGATTGCATACTGTCGGTAATCGACTGCTATCGCGACTCGATTGTGGCGAATATCAGTCTGCCGTGCCCTGCGGCTGCCATGTGCACTAATCCCGGCCGCTCTGAGGTTTATGTTTCGCTGGGAGACAAGCTCATGGTATTCGATGGAATCAAGGATAGCGTCGTGGCAGCTATCGTGGCAGGCAGCGGGCACCTTGGCAGCTTCTGTCTCGACCCGGCCGACGACCGCGTCTACTGCGCGGTGGGGACTGACAAAGTCGCGGCCGTGGACTGCGCGACGCGGAAGGTCGTGGCAACCATCCAGGTAGGCTACCAACCGGACAATCTCTGGTACAATGCCGCCAGCGGCCACATCTTCTGTACCATGAGCGAGGCCGGTTCCATCGCGGCCATCGACCCGATACGTGAGTCGGTCGTGGCGGAAATCCCGATCCGCGCCTGGCCCTGCGGCTTCTCTGCTTCTCACACCGGCGAACTGGTCTTTGTAAACTCGCAGTGTAACTTCATCACCGTGGTCGGTGACCAGTTGCCCGCGAGTCCGATGACCGCGAAGACCGGCGGGGCGTTGTTCAAAGGCACCGTCTACCTGCGAGGCGGCGACCCGACTCGAATCGTGAACTCGGCCGGCCGCTGCGTCCGGACACTCGTTCCCGGCAGCAACGACATCACCGGTCTCGCCGCCGGCGTCTACTTCGCACTGCCCCAGACGCAGAACAGCAAGCCCGCGAAACTCGTCGTAATCAAGTAGCGCCGGTGTCGCAGCAAGGCGGTCGGCGGCTCAGGCCGCCTGTCCGTGATGCTAGAATCGGACTGTGAGGAGACGCAGGTTGAAGTTGACGCCCGTCCCGCCGCCGGCGCAGTCCGGACCGATGTAGGCCAGGGCCGGGCCCGCGAACCGTTGACGTCCATCCGACAACTCGTCGTCAAAGTCGGTGTAGTTGTAGCCGATTGTCCCGACGACGCCGGCGGCAACCGCCGGGATGAGCCGCGCGAACGGATTGTCATCCAGTTGCTTGCTGAACCCGGTGAGAGCGCCGACGCCGACCACGGCGGCAGTTCCCAGGGCCGCGCCGAGGTAGCCGATCCAGAACTCGTTCTGGCGGTGCATTATCAGGGCGGAGGCATCTATGCCGATCATGCACGCAACCGGATAGATAACACCGATATCCATGAGTCGGTCGGCCGTCCGGTCGTCGGAGGATTTCTGACCGAGGGAATCGGCCTTGTGGTGCAACCAACGGGGCAGGATCAGACCTCCGGCAGCACCCAACGCAGTGCCGCAGGCCGCTTCAATCGGCATCGTTCGCCACCGGGTTGACCGCCTCTCCGACATGTCACCAGTTGAGAGCGCTTCGTTCGTGACTTCGCTGTTCCCGACCGATAGCGACATCGACGGCCACCGCCAGCCCTGCAGCCAGACCAGTCCATTGTATCCAAGCACTGCCCCGACGCTGCCAACTGCGGCCGGCACCAGCCGTCGCAACACCGTATTCCCGGTCCGGGCATATGTGTATTCACCAAGGGGCTCGGCCGCGACCTCCGCGATGCCCCCCACGGCAAACCCGAACCAGAGGACACGTTCCTGCCCCACAGCCAGGCCGACGGCATCGCACCCCGCCGCGCAGGCAAACGGAGTACTGACAGCTATCAAGGTGACGAGATTCACGGAGCCGATGAGAGCGTCGAGGCCGGTGTGAGTAAGGGGAATCTGGAGATTGCCGACGTGGTCCTTCAGGACGCCGACGCCGGTCCCGACCGCGGTCCCTGCACCCCACTCCAGTGTGGCGGCCCACCATGTCAACTCGGGGCCATCCATGTCCTCTTCCGCGAACCGCCACGGGTCGACCTCCTGCCCTCGGACGCAAGGTACCCACAGCAGCAGGAAGGGCATCAACAGAAAAAGGCCATGCGCGACGAGGTTCCGGACCCGGCCGGACCCATCTGCGCCGTTGGCCATCATTGATATTTTAGGCACCGCTCGCCGCGTGTCAACCGCGCCACAAGCGCAGTGGAATGACCCCATGTCCGCCCCGCAGACACAAGGGGTCCGGCCCCGCGCAAGTGACTTCTGCAACTCCGTACCGATCAGCCAGTCGTTGATGTCCGCTGCCGGCACGACAAGCGGAACCCGCCGGGCATGGAGCCCGGCGGGCAAATGCGTCAGGCGGTTTTGAGGCGGGGGCTAGATTCCGGAGACGAACGTTTCGACCGCGGCCGTGTGACGCCCGCCTTTGACCTCGGCATTCCTGAGGGCCTGCGTCGCCACCGGCTGCTGTCCGCACAGCTCAGTCATTCCCTGCAGAGTGCCCTCTGTGCCGCTGCCGCCAAAGGTCACGAAGAACGCAACCCGCTTGAACTTACCCTTGTTCTGCGTGAGGTAAGTCCTCAGCGGGCTCGCCATCGAACTCGCCCAGACCGGCGTGCCCAGCACTACCACGTCGTACTGCCCCGGGTCTTTGGCGGTCGGCCGGATTTCAGGCAGGGTCTTGCGCATGGCCTCGCGCCCGGAGCGCAACCAGCCAAAGAGTCCCTTGCGGCTGCGCACGTCCTGGATGCCCTCGATGTCGCACTTCAACTTGGCGGCTATTAACTCCGCCACTTGTCGCGTCGTACCGCCTCGGGAATAATAGACCACCAACCGCTTGCTGTTTGTCGTACTCAAGAGAACACCTCGACTTGGCTATTTCTGAGCGGCTTCTTTTTCGCGCTTGGACTCTTCGATTACCTTCTGCGTCGTCTCGCGCGGAGCCTCTTCGTAGTGCGAGAACTCCATCGTGAAGAATCCGCGCCCCTGGGTCATCGAGCGGAGGCTGTTCGAGTACTTGTACATCTCGGCCATTGGGGCCTGGGCCTTGATGACCTGCAGGTTGCCCTGCACTTCCATGCCCATGATGCGGCCGCGCCGGGCGTTCATGTCGCCCATCACGTCGCCGGTGAACTGGTCGGGGACCGTCACCTCGACGTTCATGATCGGTTCCAGCAGCACGAGCCCGGCCTTTTCGCAGCAGTTCCGGAATGCAAGCGAGCCGGCCAGCTTGAAGGCGATATCGGAGGAGTCAACGTCGTGGTAGGAGCCGTCGAAGACGACCGCCCGGATGTCCATCATGTGGTACCCGGCCAGCACGCCCTTCTCCATCGTCTCGACGATGCCCTTTTCAATCGGCGGGATGAACTTGGTCGGAATCGAGCCGCCCTTGATCTCGCTCACGAACTCGAACCCGGTACCGCGCGTCACCGGCTCCAGCCTGAGCCAGCAGTCGCCGAACTGGCCGCGGCCTCCGGTCTGCTTCTTATGCCGTCCCTGGGCCTCGCACTTCTTGGTGATGGTCTCGCGGTAGGGAATGCGGGGCTTAACCAGGTCGACCGTGACGTCGAACCGGCGCTTGAGCCGGGCGACCAGTACGTCGAGGTGCAGCTCGCCCATGCCGTTGATGAGCTGCTGCGCGATCTCGGCGTTGAACTCGTACGAGAACGTCGGGTCCTCCTCGCGCAGCCGGGAGAGGCCGGTCGACACGCGCTCCTCGTCGCCCTTGGTGTGCGGGACGATAGCGACGGAAATGCAAGGCTTGGGGAAGGCGACGGGCGGAAGCTTCGCCGGCTGGCGCCGGTCACAGAGCGTGTCGCCGGTGTGAGTTTCCTTCAGCTTTACCAGCGCGCCGATCATACCGGTAGTCAGTTTGTTGACCTCGATCCGCTCCTTGCCCTTCACCACGTACATCTGGTTGACCTTCTCCTCACGCTCGGTCGTGGCATTCAGGACAACGCCGCCGGTTTCCAGCCTGCCGCGGAACACGCGGACCAGGCTCATGTCGCCGACGTGGGCCTCGGAAATGGTCTTGAATATGAAGGCGCAAACCGGTCCGTTCTCATCCGGCTTAATCTCGAGCGCCTCGCCCGACTCGGGCTTGGTCGCGGCCTGAGGCGGCATGTCGAGCGGGCCGGGCAGCACGTCCACCGCCAGGTCGAGCAGCACGTCGGCGCCGATCTGGGCAAGCGCGTCTCCGCAGACCAGCGGATAGACGACGCCGGCCTTGATGCCCTTCCGGACCGCGGCGCGCATTTCATCCGGCGCGATGCTGCCGCCCTCGATGAACTTCTCCATCAGGGTTTCATCGACCTCGGCCGCGGCCTCAACCAGCTTCTCCTTCCACTGGCTGATGGCGTCGGCCATGTCCGCCGGCACGGGAATCTCCTTGCGCACACCGTTGCTGTAGCTGTACGCCTTGTCGTTCAACAGGTCGACGACGCCGCTCAGCCCGGCTTCCTTGCCGATCGGCAGGAATACCGGCGTGACGCGCGTACCGAAGGCCTTGCGCAGGTCCTCGGCCGAGGTGTCGAAGCTGGCGTGTTCCTTCGTAAGCTTGTTGAGGAAGACCGCGCGGGGCAACTTGGCATCGTCGAGCCGGCGCCATGTCATCTCGGTGCCGACCTCGACTCCGGAAGAAGCGTCGACGACAACGATGCCGTTATCTATCGCCCTCACGCCGGATACGACACTGCCGAAGAAGTCCGCGTAACCCGGAGTGTCTACGAGGTTTACGAGCGTATCCTTCCAGTCGCCGTGTCCGAGCGACAGATTGATGGATATCTTGCGGCTGATCTCGTCCTCGTCGTAGTCCAGGAGTGATGACCCCTCGGCCACCGAGCCGAGCCGGGTGTTCTGCTTCATTGCGAGCAGCAGCGCCTCGCAGAGCGAGGTCTTGCCCGAACTGGCATGGCCGAAGAAGCCTAGATTGCGGATCTTTTCCGCAGTGTACTCTTTCAAGGGGTCCTCCTGAAGTATTGTCTAAAAGCTGAGCGGTATCATACCGAAACCTTCAGGCAAGTCAATCGCAGGTGGTCATTGACGCGCCCCGGCGCTCGGCGGCGCGGCTTCCTGCACCGCGGTTTCTAATCTCAAATCGTACGGTTCGATTGTGACGACACGTATCTCTGACTCTGCCTCGCATCGTACCTCTCATTGCAGGTCAGAAAGTGCCGGCCAAAGTTCCGTCCAAGGTATCGTCAACTGTATGGTGAACTACGTCAGTCAGTATGTCGTCAACTGCGTAGCGAATTGCGTCCGGAACTGAATAGGGAATTGTTCGCGGCATTCTATCGCGCATCCTCCGAGAAACTGCTCGCGACATTGTCCCCGTCATTATCCGCGACATTCTTCGACTCAATGTTCGCGTCAAAGTTCGACTGATTGTGGGCTCAAACGTGTCTGGCAACGTGTCGGCTACTGCAGCCCCTTAGGCAGTCTCCGGGCCGAGGCGTGGACGGCAGAATTGTGGTCAGGTGTCCGGCCCTCACCACATATTGTGGACCTCCCAGACCCCCAAATGCGCACCTCGGCTCGCCAAATCCGGCCCAAGATGACCGGAAGACAGGTATTTCCGGCCAGAATGACATCACGTAAGTCACGCATTTCCCGTCCAGGGGTCGTTGGGGGGAGGTCTACCCCGGACCTTGTCCCGGCGCTTATGGCGGTGCTTATCCCGACGCTTATCCCGATGCTTATGTCGGCGCTTATCCCGATGCTTATGACGGCGCTTGTCACGACGCTTATGACAGCGCTTGTCACGATGCTTATGACAGCGCTTGTCACGATGCTTGTGACAGCGCTTGTCACGATGCTTGTGACAGCGCTTATCACGACGCTTATGGGGGCGCTTATCCAGACGCTTATGACGGTGCTTATCCCGGCGCTCATGGGAGTGCTTATCCCGACGCTTCTGAGGGTGCTTATCACGGCGCCGGATTTCAGCCGCAACGGCCCTGCGGCACTCGGCTTGACCGCGGGACAGTCCTTGGAAGCTTTCTGACGTGTAGGCTGAGCTCTTCGAAACCTCGATGAATACTTGGGACAGTTGTATCCTTCTATCGTCCGCGTTCAGTCTCACGCAAACATGAAGGCTGCCCGCGTGGGTGCGGGCAGGCTGAAAGAGAGAAGCTGTTTGTCCTACTTGGTCAGGACAACCTTGGAGACGCTGGACGCTTGACGCCTCACGCCCGACGCCTGACGGACAAAGTACACGCCCGGAGCCAGCGCCCGCACATCATTCGCGCCGGCTCTCAGGTTCATCACCTTCCGCCCGCTGACGTCCAGCAGTTCGGCCCTGTATGCTGTATGCTGTCTACTGCCTACTTCCAGATTCAGCACTCCCCTCACAACGCTCGCCCCCTTCCGCGCCTGCGCCAATCCGAGTTGCTTCGGCTCGGCGACTGCGACCTGCGTGGACTCGAAGACCCAGACGCCAGCGCCATAGCACGACGCATACACATAGGGCGCGGAATAGGTCAGACGCATCGCGACATCCGCCACAGGGCTAGTCGCCAAGACCCGCATGTTGTGCGGGCTCGACACGTCTAGCAGAAGCACAGCATCCTGACACGCGACGTACGCCAGGCTGTCCGTCACTACGACGTCATATGCGTTGAACACCCCGCACAGCGAATCGACTGGGAAGGGCATGGTCGGCCTGGCAACGTTGTAAACGTAGAGGCCACCGTCCGCCAAGTACGCCAGCGTGTCCTTCACGAACACCCCGTTCGCTCCATGCAAGATGCTGTCGACCACAACCGGGTTAGTCGGGTCGGCTACGTTGATAATAGCAAACGGGTAACTAGCAACGTACGCAAGCGAGTCGACTAGACTCAGTCCGTAGGAATCATCTCCCAACACGCAGCTCCCCACCAGCACCGGCTGGCGCGGGCGGGCGACATTGACGACATTGAATCGTAGGTAGCCCACCAGGTAGACAAACGTGTCACGCAAGACCATGTCCTCTGGGATGGTTTGAACAACTCCGCTGCCGACTTGCGTGGGCCGTGTTGGGTCGCTAACGAGCATGCTACGAAAGAACGGACTGGGATTCCAGCCAACGAACACAAAGCTGTCTCGACCAGCCGCCGACCAGCAGGTCGAAACTGTGGAATCGATTCCCCCAAGTTCGACTGGTCGCGCCGGGTCAGTCACATCTAGGATTCTGAGTCCGCCCTGATAGTCAGCTACGTATGCCCTGTCTCCATCCAGCGAGACATCCTGTGCAACATCAGCCTTCAGGACGCTCGTATCGTAGACTGGGGCATTGATGTTGGCCATGTCTATTGTCGCCAGCCCCTTCATGTCAGCAACGTAGGCCCAGTTGGAAGCCCAATCTGCCCATACCGCATAGTTGTCGCCCGGCGTCGCGCAGGACGAGACAACGCGCGGATGTGCTGAGTCTTGAATGTCCACAATCGTGAACTCATAGGCCGGATTCTGATACCCGGAAACAAACGCGAACGGCCCGCTGAGGTGAACGCCCCAGCCGCCGACGCTATCTATGGAGCCTATTCTCGTGACGTTGGCCGGGTCCGAGATGTCTAGGACATCGAATCGGAAGTGGTCGTCGAGCGTGCTCCAATAGATGGAGGCAACGCAGATGTTGCCCCGCGCATCAGCCGCAAGGGCATAATTCGCGTACGTGCCGACCCGCTTCGGAACCGCCGGGTTCGACACGTCGATGAACCCCAGCACGTCATTGAGTTCTCTCGCTACCGCAACCGTCGCCGTCGCCGTCGCGACGTAACCGCTGTCCTGGCACGTGCCGAGCAGGCGAGGATTCACGGTGTTGCCGATGCTGTAGGAATAGAACGTACCGTAACTGGCAAAGTAGAGAAAGGTATCGTAGACGGCAAAGTCACCGACCCCGTACGGAATGACGTTGCGGTAGACCGGATGCGTCGAGTCGGCGATGTTCCATATCTCGATGCCGTTCCCGCAGGTCAAGAGGAACGAGTCATGCAGCGCTGTCTGCCTTGGAATGAAGTTGAGTTGTATCTCGGAAAGCACAATCGGGCTGTCAGGCTTGGCGAAGTTGAGGAGTGCGACCTCGCTGCCGAGCGTCAGCGCCACGAGGTTTCCTCTGCCGGTCACCTCATTCGACTCGCCGCGGCCGTACTTGCCCACAAGCCGTAACCCCGTGGATGCCGACTCCGGCTTGTGATACTCGGTGTAGCGCGAAGCATCCAGCCCACGCTTCTGCAGCCACTCCGCCCTGAACCTCGCCGGCATCCGCGCCAGCGACTCCTGCACGGCGGGACTCTCCTGGAACCCCGGCACTCCGGCCAGAGCGACGGCGGCCAGGAGCGCACCGAATAGAACAGCCACCGGTCTGTTCATAGGGTCAGTGTAACACGCTTGGACCTCGGGTCAAGCGGCGGAATGTCCACAGAGCCGATATTGAAGCCACGAAAGCACGAAAGACACGAAACGAACGGGTGCAGGATGCCACGAGTCCGCTTCACTCCGTTTTCGTGTCTTCGTGGCCATCTATCTCGGATTCAGGGATGTCCCGGCCCCGGAATCTCCCGGCCTCGTGGCCGCAAACAGTGTCCGAACTGCCGGCTTCGGCCCACGATTCTTGACTCTGGTGCTGCTTCGGATAAGATAGCCGCCCATGCTCAAATTGACACCGTTCCATGACCGGCATCTGGCGGCAGGCGGCAAGATGGTCGACTTTGCCGGGTATGACCTGCCGGTCCAGTTCCACGGAATCATACCAGAGCACATCCGGGTGCGCACGACTGTCGGTGTGTTCGACGTTTCCCACATGGGCCGGATAGAAGTCCGCGGCAAGGACGCGCTCGCCTTCGTCAACCGGGTGACGACGAACGACGCGAGCAAGCTGGCGGTCTACCAGGCTCAATACTCGGTCCTCTGTTATCCGGACGGAGGCATCGTCGACGACCTGGTGGTTTACCGGTTGCCGGATTGCTACTTTCTAGTCGTGAACGGCGCGAACAACGAGAAGGACACTGCCTGGCTGCGTGAGCATCTGTCGGGCGATGTCCGGATGGACAACATAACCGACACCCAGGCCCAACTGGCCATCCAGGGCCCTAAGGCCGAGGCGGTCATGCAGAAGATATGTTCCATCCCGCTCTCACCCATCGGGTTCTACTGGGCCGCACACTGCGAGGTCGCAGGTGTGAAGGCGCTCGTTTCCCGGACCGGCTACACGGGCGAGGACGGATTCGAGGCGTACTTCCCGGCCGCGAGCGCGCTGGAGGTTTGGGACTCGATATTCGAGGCCGGCAAGGAGTTCGCCATCGAACCCATCGGGCTCGGCGCCCGCGATACGCTCCGGATGGAGATGAAGATGGCCTTGTACGGCAACGATATCGACAAGACCACGAACCCGATTGAGGCAGGTTTGAGCTGGGTCGTAGCCTTGGACAAGCCGGAGGGCTTTGTCGGCTCCGATGTGCTCAAGAGAATAGAAGAGGAGAAACCGGCACGCAGGCTGGTCTGCCTGGAAATGCAGGACCGCTCGATTGCCCGGCCGCACTACAACATCACGGCCCAGGGACAGACGGTCGGCTCCGTAACCAGCGGCACCCTCTCGCCTTCGCTGAACAAGGGCATCGCTCTGGGCTATGTGAAGCGCCAGTTGACCAAGGCAGGGACCGAAGTTCAGATTGACATCCGCGGCCGCAACGCCGCCGCGCTCATCGTAAAGCCGCCGTTCTACAAGCAGGGCTCCCGGAAACCGAACTAAGACAGGATGATTACCACAAAGACACCAAGACACGAAGCCACCCGGATTTCGGGACCTCTTTGTGCCTTTGTGCCTTGGTGGTTAGTCCCTTCCGTCTCCGCAATTAGAGGAGGATAGATGGCCAGTTTCCCTAACGATCTTAAGTATGCCAAGACCCACGAGTGGCTGAAGCTGGATGGCGATATAGCGACCATCGGCATAACCGACTTCGCCCAGGGCGAGCTGTCGGATATCGTCTACGTCGAGATAACCGCCCTCGGCAAGGCCATCAAGCGCGATGAGCCGATCGGCACCATCGAGGCCGTGAAAGCGGTTTCCGACCTCTACTCGCCGGTCTCCGGGCAGGTCCTGGAGGCCAACGAGTCTTTGAAAGACTCCCCGGCAACCGTGAACCAGGACCCGTACGGCGCCGGCTGGATGGCCAAGATCAAGCTCTCCGACCCGAGCGAGCTGAAGAACATGCTCGACGTCGCAGCCTACGAAGAGCTGGCCCGGAAGTCCGCGCACCACTAGAACCATTGATGATTCTAGATTGCAGATTGCAGATTTACGGGCTCCGGTTCGGAGAATCTAGAGTCTCAAATCTAGAATCCTAAATCCCGCCCGTGCGTTACACTCCCCACACCGAGGAAGACCGCAAGCTGATGCTGGACCGGATCGGCGTCGGCTCGGTCGAAGAGCTCTTTGCTGGCATCCCGGCGGACATCCGTCTCAAGCAGCCGCTCAATCTGCCCGAACCCCTGTCCGAGCCCGAGGCTGTCTGCGTGCTTTCCAGCCTTGCCGCGGCCAATGTCGGTTCCGGACAACTGACCTGCTTCGCCGGCGGCGGGGCCTACGACCACTACATCCCGGCTATCATCGACACCGTCCTGTCGAGAGCCGAGTTCTACACCGCCTACACGCCCTATCAGGCTGAGGTCAGCCAGGGCACGCTCCAGGCAATCTACGAGTTCCAGTCGCTCGTCTGCCGTCTCTATGGCATGGACGTCGCCAACGCCTCGATGTACGACTGCGCGACGGCGCTGGCGGAGTCGGCTCACATGGCGCGTGACATCAGCCACCGGGCCAGAATCCTGGTGGCGGCAGGCATCAATCCCACCCACGTCGAGGTGGTCAGAACCTATGCCCATGGCCTGAACATCCCGATTGACGTTGTGCCCCTGTCCGGCAATACGACCGACCTCGACGCACTGGCCCGGATGTGCACTCCGGACGTGGCCGCGCTGGTAGTCCAGCATCCGAACTTCTTCGGCAATCTCGAGCCGGTCCGACGCGCCGCCGAGATCGTACATAAGGCGGGCGCCTTGCTGGTCGTTTCCGCTGACCCGATATCGCTGGGGGCGCTGGAGCCGCCCGGGACGTATGGCGCCGACATCGCCGTCGGCGAGGGCCAGCCGCTCGGCATCCCGTTGAGCTTCGGCGGCCCCAACCTCGGCATGATGAGCGCGAAGAAGAAGCTCATCCGTAACCTGCCCGGCAGGATAGTTGCGCGGACGGTGGACACCGAGGGCAAGCCCGGCTTCGTTCTGGCGCTGCAGACGCGCGAGCAGCACATCCGGCGCGAGCGGGCAACATCGAACATCTGCACGAACCAGGCGCTCTGTGCCCTGGCCGCGAACGTCTACCTGGCCACGATGGGCAAGACCGGAATCGCCGAAGTAGCGCGGCAGTGTATGGCGAAGGCGCACTATCTTGCCCGGGGCATTGCCGACGTTCCCGGGTTCGACACCGAAACCTCTGGCCCATTCTTCAAGGAGTTCGTGGTGCGTACGCCGGTTCCGGCCTGTGACGTGGTCGAGGCCGGGGTCAAACGCGGGCTCCTCGCGGGGATTGCGCTCGACCGGTTCAACCCCGAGTGGAAGAACCGGCTGCTCGTGGCGGTCACCGAGAAGCGGACCAAGGCTGAGATGGACGCCTATTGCCAATTCCTCAGGCAGGATTTCGCGAGGTAGTGATGGAATGCAACCTGAAGGCCAACCGGCAGAGCTGCACCTGCACCTACGAGCCCTGTTCGCGCAAGGGGAAGTGCTGCGAATGCATATCATTCCACCGGGTCAGTGACGAGCTCCCGGGATGTCTGTTCTCTCCGGAGGTGGAACGCACTTACGACCGTTCTGCCGCACGGTTTGTCGCGGCGAGGAAGAACTGATGCCCGAGAAGACGCTGTTCGAACTATCACGCCCGGGCCGGCAGGCATGGTCCCTGCCCAGCCTTGACGTACCGGCGGTAGATGCCGGCGACGCGGCCCGCAAGGACAACGACCTGCCGGAGCTGAGCGAGGTCGACGTTGCCCGGCACTTCACGCGGTTGTCAATCATGAACCATCACGTGGACAAGGGGTTCTACCCGCTCGGCTCGTGCACCATGAAGTACAACCCGAAAGTGAACGAGCTGACGTCCCGCATGCCCGGCTTCACCGGGCTTCACCCGCTCGAACCGGAGACCCTCACGCAGGGCGCGCTGCGCCTGATGTACGAGCTGGCCCGGATGCTTGAGGAGATTACCGGATTCGATGCCGTCACCCTTCAGCCGGCGGCCGGCGCTCACGGCGAGTTGACCGGCATCATGATGGTGCGGAAGTACTTCGAGAAGCGGGGGGAACCGCGCGACGTCGTTCTCGTGCCGGATTCGGCTCACGGCACCAATCCGGCCTCGGTGACCCTGTCCGGATTCAAGGCGGTCCAGATCAAGTCGAACGACAAAGGCGAGATCGACCCGGATGAGCTGGAGCGCGCCTGCTCCAGCTGCGTCGCCTGCCTGATGGTCACCAACCCGAACACACTCGGCATCTTCGAGCCTCAGGCGAAGAGAATCTGCGACATCATGCACAAGCAGGGCTCGCTCGTCTACCTGGACGGCGCCAACCTCAACGCCTATGTCGGCGTGCACCGTCCGGCCGACGCCGGGTTCGACGTGATGCACATCAACCTGCACAAGACGTTTTCGACCCCGCACGGCGGCGGCGGCCCCGGCTCCGGCCCGGTTGCGGTCACCAAGGCGCTCGAGCCGTTCCTGCCCAAACCAGTGGTAAGGAAGGGTTCAGGGGTTCAAGGGTCCAAGGGTTCTAGTTCGGAACCCGAACCCCTCTTCTACCTCGACCATGACCGGCCCGATTCCATCGGCCGCGTCATGGGTTTCAACGGGCAGTTCGCGGTCCTCGTGCGTGCCTACACCTACATCCGCATGCTCGGGGCTCCCGGGCTCAAGGATGCAGCCGAGAGCGCCGTCTTGAACGCCAACTACGTCCGGGCGGAGCTGGAAGGCGTCTACGACCTGCCCTACAAGGATCGGAGCCTGCACGAAGTAGTCTTCTCCGGCACGAACCTGCGCGAGTATGGTGTCAAGACGCTCGACGTTGCCAAGCGCCTGCTCGACTATGGGATGCACGCGCCGACCATCTACTTCCCGCTGATCGTGCCCGAGGCCCTGATGATCGAGCCGACCGAAACCGAGTCGCGGGAATCGCTCGATGGCTTCATCGCCGCGATGAAACAGATTGCGGACGAGGCCAGGACCAATCCGGCTATCCTGCACGACGCCCCGGTCACCACGCCGGTGCGCCGTCTGGACGAAGCCAGGGCGTCACGCGAACTGGACGTCAATTGGAGAGCTTAGGCCTTATGTTCGCTTCCGACATATCCGCCGAACGAAGTGATGAGATCCTGACCAAGATAGCGCAGAAGGTCGTGGACCTGAGGCTGACGCCGGTCGCGGTGGTGATGCTTGAATCCAGCAAACCACTGTCGTTCGTCGGATCACAGTTGATGGTCTTCCTTCAGCCGATAGTAACCACAATCTTCCCGTTCCGGCAGTACGATGAGGTATCGGCCCTGCTGGAAGACCGGGCGAATGTCGAAGCGCTGATTCAGAAGATAGAGAAATTGGAGGATGGCAGAAGTGATCGAAAAGGATAAGATTACCAGGATTCTTGCTACCGACTGCGGATCGACTACCACCAAAGCCATCCTGATTGAGAAGCGCGGCACCGAGTACCGCCTCAGTACGCGCGGCGAGGCGCCGACCACGGTGGAGGCGCCGTTTGAGGACGTGACCCGCGGCGTGCTGAACTCCGTGATGGAAGTCGAAGAGCTCTCCGGCGTGAAGCTGCTGGACGGCGAGACCATCATCAAACCGAAGAAGGGCGACAAGGAAGGCACCGACGTCTACATCTCGACCTCATCGGCCGGCGGCGGCCTGCAGATGATGGTTGCCGGGGTAGTCTTGACAATGAGCGGCGAGAGTGCGGCGCGGGCTGCGCTAGGCGCGGGCGCCATCGTGATGGACGTCATCGCGTCGAACGACGGTCGACTCCCGCACGAGAAGATTGAACGCATCCGCACCTTGCGTCCGGACATGATTCTCCTTTCCGGCGGCATCGACGGCGGGACCATCTCACACGTCGTCGAGCTGGCAGAGCTCATCGCTGCCGCCGACCCCAAACCGAGGTTCGGCGTCGGCTACAACCTGCCGGTCATCTTCGCCGGCAACACGGACGCACGCGAGTTGGTGCTCAAGACTCTGCGCGACAAGAGTGCCATCGAGGTGGTCGAGAACATCCGGCCGGTGCTCGAGCGGGAGAACCTGCGGCCGGCGCGCAACAAGATCCACGACCTGTTCATGGAACACGTCATGGCGCACGCCCCCGGCTACCGGAAGCTGATGGAATGGACCGATGTGCCCATCATGCCCACCCCGGGCGCGGTCGGGCTCCTGATTGAGAACATCGGCAAGTCCCAGGGCATCGCCGTTCTCGGCGTCGATATCGGCGGGGCCACGACCGACGTGTTCAGCGTGTTCCAGGGCGTATTCAATCGCACGGTTTCCGCCAACCTCGGCATGTCGTATTCGATATCCAATGTGCTGGCTGAGGCCGGCGAGAAGAACATCATGCGCTGGCTGCCGATGGAAATGTCGGCCGCCGAGGTCCGCAACCGCATCCGCAACAAGATGATTCGACCGACCACCATCCCTTCAACCCTCGAAGACCTGAAGTTGGAGCAGGCCATTGCCCGCGAAGCGCTGAGGCTGGCCCTGGTCCATCACAAGTCGATGGCGGTCGGACTCAAGGGCGTGCAGCAGGAACGAACGATTTCCGACGCCTTCGCGCAGTCGCGTACCGGCGAGACACTCGTAAGCATGATGGACCTGAACCTCGTCGTCGGTTCCGGCGGCGCGCTCTCCCACGCACCGCGCCGGGTCCAGTCAGCGATGATGACGATGGACGCATTCCAGCCTGAGGGCGTGACGCGCCTGACGGTCGACTCCATCTTCATGATGCCGCACCTTGGCGTACTGACCGAAGTCCATCCTGAGGCGGCCTACGAAGTCTTCGAGAAGGACTGCCTGATTCACCTCGGCACTTGCATCGCGCCGGTCGGTGAGGGCAAGGACGGCGGCCGTTGCGTGCATGTCAAGGTGGTCAAGGCGGATGGGAAAGAGATGGAGGCCCGGGTTGAGTTCGGCAACATCGCCATCCTGCCGTTGGGTGTGGGAGAATCCGCTCAGGCAACCATCAGCCCCGAGCGCGGATTCGACGTCGGTGCCGGGGCCGGCAAGGCACATGAAGCGAAGGTCGAGGGCGGTCTCGTGGGGGTCATCATCGACTGCCGTGGGAGACCTCTGGTTCTGGCCGAGGACGACAAGACGCGAATGGAAGCTCTCCGCAAGTGGGCGATGCAGCTCGACGCGTATCCGGCGTGATTTCTCCGGAACACAGACAGTCGACCGCAGACCGCTAGCAACCAACCGCTGACCACAGACCAGTCGGAGCAATTGACACTCGTCAAACTGTAATGGGACGACGACCGAGGCTAGAGTCCAGCAATTCGCAGTCCACGGGCCTGATTCTGCAATGTATGGCCGCAGGCCGCCAGCGGTCAGCCCACGCGACCGGCGAATCCCGTCCTGAGTCCGGCCGCCAAGAAGTGACTGTGGGCCGTCGTAGAAACGGCTCTCCGCATTTCATCAACGAAGCCGTCAGAATGACACCGGTGCAAGTGACGCTACTGCAGCGGTTGCTGACGGCCGCTTCTGCATGCGGCCTCAGGTCAGCCCCAAACAGGGGTCGCTCAACAGCCCCTCTCTACCTGCCCCCCTCCCCTTGCGTACGCCACGCTTCCCCCGATGATAGTATAGGCCACTCGGCCGTCAGCATCCACGATTGCGATATCCGCATCAGAGCCAACGGCGATCTCCCCCTTTTGGGGGTACAGATTCAGCTCTTTGGCCGGATTTGCTGTCACCATTGGAAGAACGTCAGTCATGCTCAAGCTCGACCATGAGAGAACATTGCGGATTGCCTGGTCGAGCGTCAACACGCTGCCGACGAGCTTTCCTTTGGGCCCCCACGTTCTCCCGTCCCGTATCTCCACCCTGAAACCGCTGGGGTTGTCGAACCCATCCATGTCAGTGCCCGCCGCCTTGCACGCGTCCGTCACAAGGCAGACCTTGCTACGTGGTTTCAGACGCATAATGCCAAGCACGTTGGCGGCTGCTACATGATGGCCGTCGGCGATGACCTCGACGCTGCATCTGTCATCACAAAGTGCCGCTCCAGCGAGCCCCGGGTCTCTTCCGGTAATAGACGCCATACCATTGAATAGGTGCGCCACATGTCTGCATCCCGTGGCCATCGCATTCACGGCCTGATCGTACGTGGCACCGCTGTGCCCTAGAGACACGACTACGCCTGCGCGGAGAAGACGGTCGATAACCTTGTTGCTCCCTTTGAGCTCCGGCGCCAGGGTCATTATCCTAAGGGCTCCACCAGCAAAGTCGAGGCATCTGTCAACGACCTGTGTTGAAGGAAGAGAAAGGCCGTTCCCGTATATTCCTCCTTTGTACTTCAGATTCAGGAACGGGCCCTCCATGTGGATGCCGAGGATGTTCGCGCCTGTGGTGGGGGCCTGCATGACCTCATTTATCGAATGACAACTGAGTCTTAGGTTCTCATCGCCGAGGTTCGTGAGAGTGATCAGCAGTGACGTCACGCCGAATCTCGCGTACGTGCTCGCCATCACCCTGATCGCGTCCGCAGTCCCCTCACGCGAATCCCTTCCGCCGCCTCCGTGTACGTGAAGCTCGATGAAGCCGGGCATGACGACAAGATCAGAGCAGTCAATTGTTGAGCCCGAGGTTTTGCAGGGATCGCTGGACTCGACAATGGCCGAGATGATACCGTTCTCGCATACAACCGAGCGACGACCTAGGACATCTCCGCTGGCGCGAACGAGTCCGTTCCTTAGTACAAGCCTCTGACTCTGCATGTTTGGCCCTCCAGTCCGTCAAATCCGGTCCGGATCGCAGCCATGCCTGGTGACAGGCATTGACCGCGTACCCTTTGCGTTCATCTTGGGCGGATGATCACTTGTCACCTGTACTTCGGGTTTGCCCTTGCGAGATATGGCCGCTTCTTGGTCCTATCCAAGACGATGTTCTCGTAGCAGTACCAGTTGCCGTCTGCAGGAAAGAAGAAAGGCGGCAGTCTGCTGATATAGCTGCGACTGAGCTCTCTTGTCCTCTCAATGATTGCGCTGGAGTCCACACCGAAGTGCTGTCTAATGACCTCGATCAACGGTGTGATGAAGTACTCGCCTAGCTTGAAATCGAACATGAAGCTGTGCTTGATGTTGTAGTTGTACTGCCCTCGCTGGATGCACTTGTAGGGAGCGCTGCGAAATTCAGCATTGATGTGCAAGTCCTCAGCCAAAGACAGGTCCTTGTCGACCGACTCCAAATCACGGATTACTATCCCCACCACCATGCAGTCTGAATTCAGTCCTATCAGGGCATTCTGGGCGTGGAACTCGAGCTCCAAGGCGCAGTTAAGGAGAAGCTCAAAGTGGCAAACAATGAGTGGTGAGATAATGGACTCGAATAGGTAATCGTCGGGCGCCTTGTTCTGCGAATTCACGAGTTGGACCAGCAGCGGAGGGTCCTCTTCGTGCTTGATGTCCTTTGAGAACAGAGAGAAAGCAGGCACGCCGACGTGTAGCTTATTCGGACGCGGGAAAGGTGTGGCCTCACGGTACACCATCCCCCACTCATACTTGCCTGTCTTGGTTGGCAATGACACGACTCTGGCTCCGGGCTCTTCTAGGAACAGAAACTGCCTTGGCAGCTTGCTGGCCTGGACGGCTTTCCTGATGATCTCTGTAAGTTCCACACTGGAAATCGCATGGTTGCGCGTGATCTGCCGGTCAATCCTGCCTATCAGACCCTTGTAGTTCAGCTTGACGTACCCGGGCCGATCTGGGTTGAGGATCTCGACAGTTCTTGAACTGGAGGTCGGCAAGACGCAGAAATCTGAAACACGGATTGATTCACAGCAGGACGTGACCAACTCGTTCTCCGCCATGTCGGGGTGCAATAGGATTTCAGCGTCGCCGAAGAAGCCGGGAATGTCCCCGTAATCGGAAAGCATGTCCTTGGCGAACTTCGCGGCGTAGAGGTTGAAGGCTGTGGCCGGACCCCTTGGATTAGTCATAACCGACGTGTTGTACATCCATGTAAACCCGCTGGGCGACCCATCATTCACGTATCGTTCCATGTACCGCCTCGCCGCAATCGGGTCCCGTAGGATGTCCTTGATCAGCACAGACTCATCCTAGCGATCTGTATTGATGACATGAGGAACATAATCCTCTCATCGACTCTGCTAGACCGGAGCCGGCCCTCAGTCCCCAAGAGCCTCGGGGTTTCTGGGCACACAGAGCTAGTCCCGAAACTCGCTCACACGGGCTTCGGG
Source organism: bacterium (assembly GCA_035505375.1). Classification (NCBI taxonomy): domain Bacteria; species bacterium. The sequence goes on from DATJQV010000057.1 coordinate 45,287, forward strand.
CCACAATTGTTTGGGTGTAGCGCGAGACAGTATCACAACAGACGCTAGTGTCTGCGTGCGACGGGCTGGTTTTCAGACAAGCTCCACATTACCAAACTCCAAATCCTCAAGTCATGACGGAATTGATTCACCTTCGGCAGTGACTATACGCCCGCAGAACCGCATGTCAAGCGCTGCCAGAATCGCGCGTGAGCGAAGCCGTGGCGGTACCAGTCGCCGGCGGGAGAACGCGCGTCGGCTGCGCGAGTATCCAGCGACAACACGTGCCCATTCGACTCGCCGATTTCCCGAAACGACCCGGCCTCGGTTTGCCGGTGCCACATGGCAGCTTGCCGAGCAGAACCGGAGACCTGACACGGCGGAATGGACCGTGAGGCCGGAACCGGACAGCTACCAGATCTCCTTCCATCTCTCCTCCCATCCCTTCGTGTCCGCTCTTGCGACTGCGGCAAGTGCACTCACGAAGATTCGAGCGGGATGGCTTGAAGGCAAGCACAAGGCATACAGCATTCGGTACACAGCAGACAGCAGATAGTACACAGAGGCAGCCGAGAGTATCATCGAAAGATGTGGAAGAAGGTTGTAGCCGTGTCTGCGAGGCAGCCGCGCCATGGGCAGCCATCGCAGACACGGCCAAAGGCACGGGCTTCCGCAGAGCAGCATGGTTATCCAAGTGCGATTTGCCGTGGCATCCTCCCTTCCTCCGTGTTGACCTCATGACTCAATGTAACGCCACACGTTGGGGACGAAACACTAAGGAAGCAGACCGAAGAAGACGTCCTGCCGATCAACCTGGGAACCGTCCCCGGAGTGGTTACCAGGGCGACACCCGGCGGGGTTCTGATGGAGGCTGGCGGGTGGAATTCCTCGGCGTTTCCGCGGCCGGTCTGCGCCGCGACTACCGAGTCTCTTCGGAAGGCGAATTGCGGTCAGGCCCTTTCCACGACTGCAAATACGACTTCCCAGCCGGATCGCATCACGGCTCGCAGGTCAACTTGCGACGCCACCTGTAAGGGGACTTGCAGGAGAACTTCCGTGGCGACTTCGATGACTTCTTGCGGGTCGATGCCAAGGGCGCTCGGAGGCGTGCTTTGTCGCCGGGCCGTCGGCCGTGTCTGTCCAGGCGAGCCCGCCGCTACGAGACGAGAGACCTAGCGGGGCATCTATCGGCGAGGAATCGCGACGACGCTTGGGGCTGGGACACGGTCCGACTCCTCGGCGGAATCGGTCATGTCCTTCTGTCCCGGCATGGATCGCGCGCCGGATTCCCGGAAGTCTCTCAGTATTTCCGCGTGGTCGAAGACCAATTCGGTTTCGGTTATTGCGTCTAGATCAATCAAGCGGTAGCGGTCGGCATCGTCCCCAGCCCTGGGCTTCCCGATTCCGCGGGCTGTGAACACGACCGACACCACATGCCCACGCGGATCCCGTCCCGGGGCTGAGTAGACACGGAACTGCCGCAGATTCTCAAGATCCAGCTCAGTTTCCTCCTTGACCTCCCGCCTAACTGCGGCTTCGACGCTCTCGCCAGATTCCACAAACCCACCGGGAAGGGCCCAACCAAGAGGCGTATACTTGCGCTGAATCACGAGCGCCTTGCCGTCCACAAGGACTATGCAGTCAACCGCCAGCCTTGGTTGCCGAGGCTTATCCTGCATGTGGCATCACAGCGGACCTTGCCCGGCTGCCCCGCCCTTGTCATGAGCCAAGCCCAACGCAGTCAGGACGGTCTGAACAAGCCTGCGCTCAAACACGCTCATGCCCTGGGGCGTGGACTTGTAGAGTACGTGCCGAAGGTGCATGAGATCGAACGGAACCTCATCGTCCTGCGTGATGAGAACTACTTCCTTGCCCATCGCGACGCATATTCCTGTCTCGTAGAAGACGTTCGGGTTGCCACGCGTCAGATCCGCAACGACGATTCTTGCATTACGCAGGGCGAGCACAATGTCATCCATGACCGGCCTGTTTGAGAATATGCCGTCCGCCCTCAGCACGTCCAGTCCGACCTCCCGGAGCGCGTTGCGCATGTGGTCGTAGACTGGCTTGAGTTGCGGTCGAAAGGGCATGAGTACAAAGCACAGGTTCGGATTGACGTATGGATGCGGTACAAAAACCGGTGACGAACCGCGCATCTCTAGAAACTGCGCGACCGCGCTGTCCAAACAATCACGCGTGTTCTCGATTACTGTCAGCGGCTCACCCGACCTGTGCCGACCGTTAATGAAGGCCAAGTCGAGCACGTTCAGCTGCATCCGGCGTCGGATGAACTGCAACGGAGTCGCGCTTCCGTACTCTTGGCTGCTGAACGTCCGGTCAGCCACCTTCATTCGGAGTCTTCGCCGGAGTTCGACGTTCGGAGCGAAGTCACTCTCCAAGCATCTCGGATCAAAGAGCTCATCCACCGTCCCCGTGTGAACAAACACCGTCGCGATATTCGCGCCGTAGGTGGCCTTGAGCTTCGAGGCACCGAATGTGCCAGACATGATGATCCCGTCATCAACCGAGTGTATGGCTTCTATGATGTGGCGGGCATCGATCCCGAAGTAGTACCCTTCATATTCCTCGATGTGTACGAAGTCGCCCGCCAGTATCTTGCGCAGGAAGCCCGCCTTAGGTACGAAGTGGTAATCGACTCCGTCCCGTTCTCTCGGCCGTCTGGGTCTAGACGTGGTCCTGCACAAGAGTTGTAGACGCTGTGGACGCATCTTCTGAAGAGCCCGGAGGAACGCCGTCTTTCCGGCTCCAGAACAACCGCATACAGCGTATATGCGCCCCATATGTTCGCCGTGTTCAGCGTATTGGCAGGAACGACAAGTTCATGTCAACGGACCGGAGACGCCGATACTACTTGACGGTACCGATAGAACTAGCTCAGCCATCTTGCCTAATTATACGTTGTCAGGAAACTCAGTCAATTCCGCGATGCAGCGCGTCCGACCCCATCGAGTGGCCGGTACGTCAAGCGAATGGTGACTCGATCTCTGAGGCGGATATGTTACGGTGCTCCTCCGCCAACATCGGAATACGCCAGTAGGGACTGTCATCAACCGGGGAAAATGCAGTCGTCCGCGAGCTCAGGCTACTTACCCTTCATTGTGACCCGAGCTACCGGATGGTGCAAGCAAGGAAGCAGAAGGGATTGCGTCCTTGCCCTGGATGTAGTTTGCCAATGCCTCCTGCCAAGGTCTCAGTTCCCTCCCGAATCGGCGCTTGAAGTTGCGATTCTCCAACACGGAGAATGCCGGCCGCGGCGCCCGTCTGGCAGCCGTGGCGGTGTCAATCGGTACGACTTCACACTTTGCGCCCGAGAGCTTCACCACTTCCGTCGCGAGTTCGAACCAGGAACATTGGCCGGAGTTTGTCACGTGGTAGAGACCGAAGTGCTTGGAACGGGCAAGATCCCACAATGGCCGGCACAGGTCACGCGCATAGGTCGGCGACCCAACTTGGTCGCTAACCACTTCTATTCTTGGAACTTGCTGCGACTTCTCACGTATAGTGTCAACGAAGTTTCGGCCGTACCTGCCGTAGAGCCAGCTCGTGCGTACGATGAAATGGCGGCGACAGCTCCGCGTGACCGCGTTCTCGCCCATCAGCTTGGTCCGGCCGTAGATGGAGAGCGGGTTGGTGGCGTCGTTCTCGCGGTAGGGTCGCCTGGATCGGCCGTCGAAGACGTAGTCGGTCGAAAGGTAGACCATTTTCCGGCTGAGCTCCTCAACGCCAAGCGCCACAGCCCAGGTGCCTTGAAGGTTGACGCTGGTCGCTCCGCCCGCATCGTCCTCGCAGCCGTCCACGTCAGTCCGTGCAGCGAGGTGGAACACGACGTCGGGGCCAACCTGGTGAATGCCATTGATGGTCTTCTCAACGTCGGTGACGTCATGCTCGGGCAGATCCCAGCCGATGACCTCCTCATTCTGGTGGCGAAGAAATTGCACCAGATCAGTCCCAAGCATCCCGTTGGCACCGGTGACTAGGCAGCGCATATGACTCGGTGAAGCCGGCCCGGCAGGAGACGCATCTGTCTGAGTGTATCCCCGGCGGCCACGGAATCAAGTCGCCATGGGTTTGACTAGTTGCGGCATGGGACTATACTGACGCAAGTTGGCAAGAACCATCTTCGTCGTTCTCTGGCTGGTCTGCACCGGCGCCGCCCGTTATGACCCGCTATCGGTCTCCGGCGAGTGGATGATCAATGCCTACAAGGCGGTGCTCTCGCCGCTGCAGGGCCAGAACGTCTGCAACTTCCAACCCACGTGCTCGCAGTTCATGAAAGCCGCAATCAAATCACAGGGATTCTTTCCGGGCGTATTCATAGGCGCCGACCGCCTGATGCGCGACAACCCGGAAGTCTGGGCGTACTACGGGAATTACTACACGGGCGGCGTTGTGAACGGCAGAATCCCTGACCCGGTGGAGAACCACCTCGCATGGCGCAAGCCGGCCGACGAGCCGGGGCTCCTGGTGGCGGCGTCGCCGGGTTCCGCTCAAGAGAGCACCGGAGGCAGAAACACGCCCCCGATTCCGAACCTGAGTTTCGCCGACTTTCTGTACTCTTCAAGCGATTATCAGCTGGCTGCGGCAGAGTACCTGAGAGTGAGATTCGCGTCGGGCTCGCCCGGCGTAAGCGCCTATGCCGGGCTCATGGCGGCTGAGTCGTACCTGCGGGACGGGGACATTCCGGCGGCGCGTCACGCTTTCAAGGACCTGGAATATCCATCATCACACGACTTCAAGTACTACGGGCTCGGCCGGGCCTGCTTCGCCGAGGCCGACTATGCCGGAGCACGCGCTGTTCTCGATTCAATCACTTCCTCTCCCCTCTCGCGACAGGCCCGGGACCTATCCGGCTGGACATACTTCCGGCAACACCGATTCGCCGACGGCGCGTCTCTGCTCAAGCCGGCTGGTGGCGCGGGGCAATCGACCGCGGCCGAGGACGAACTGTCCTCAATGGATGGACGCGCCATTCGACGACGCTCCCGACTCGTAAGCACCCTGCTCTCTGCGGTCATCCCGGGCGTGGGACAAATCTACTCGGGCCGAGCCGGCGACGGAGGATACTCGTTCCTGACCGTTGCCGGGGCCGGCATCGTCACCTGGTGGTTCGCTGAGGAACACGGCAAGTATGACCCGACGTACGTCAAGGTATCCATCATCGGCGCCATCACCGCTCTGTTCTATGCGGGCAATGTCTACGGGGCAAACATCGCGGCCCGCGACTACAACCGGCTTCAGGAGCGCCGCTACGTCCAGCGCGCCGACTCTCTGTTTGGCCTCATCCCGCTGGAGCCGGACTATCGGGCGCTACTCGACTCGGTGCCTCGTGACACAGCCACCGCCGGCCGCCAATGATACTGCTTCTCGTCCTCTTCTCCCAATCGCCGATCGCCAATCACCAATCGCCAATCGCTGAAATGGCCCTGGGAGACTCGCTGCTCAAGCATGGCTTCAACGACGTGGCCGTGCAGGAGTTCAAACGCCTATCATGGCTCAACGAATCCGACAGTGCCCTTGCCGGCCGAGTGCATTTCAAGCTCGGACTCAGCCTCGCAGCCGCGTCTCAACTGGCGGACGCGGCCGAGGAACTGCAGGAGGCGGCGCGCAGCAGCCCGGAACTGTCCGAACCGACCCATGCCGCAATGACCGGCTACTACGCCCGCGCGAAGCGGTACGACCTTGCCGCCTTCGAACTCTCCGACATCCTTGTCTTCACGCGCGACTCGGCCCGGCGGGCTAAGCTTGAGTCGGCAATGGGCTGGCTCCAATTGCACGAAGGCGATGTCGCATCCGCGGCAAGAAGCTACGACCTTGCCGGCATGCAGGACGTGGCCGGCGTAATCCGGTCCTCCGACCATGGCCCGAGCCGCAACTCCACGCTCGCCGCAGCGATGTCCACGCTCCTGCCCGGTTCCGGTGAGGTATACGCCGGGCAACCGGCGAAAGGGCTCCTGGCCTTCGCTGTGAACGCCGGTTCGCTCGCCTGGGCCACCGCCGCGGCCAAGAGCGGCGACTGGGTGAGCGCGTCGGTGATTATCGGCGTGCTGTTCTGGCGGTTCTACAACGGTTCGCGTTCCAACGCGGCTGCCTTTGCCGACGACTTCAACTCCCTGTCCCGGCAACGCCGCATCGAGCGGCTCGCGGCTGAGCGGCAGGAACCGGATTGGTTCGGCGAGGTCGACAGCGTGCTTGGATACCCGTTGAGGCCGGCCGACTCATCGGCCCATTCCGTACCAAGTCTGAGATAGCCGGATCGACAGGAGGCACAAATGAACGCGATTCTGCTTCTCTCCGCGATAATGAGCGTGGTCCCGCAGCCGGACCTGCACGCATTCCTCGCTCGCCGCGACTACGACTCGGCAGTGCAGTACTATCACCGACGTCTGTCACGCGACCCGGCCGATGTCGAGGACGAGATCAACCTCGCCCGGGTGTACGACCACTGGCACAAGTTCGACTCCAGCCTTGCCTGGTGGAACCGGGTACTTGTGCAGAGTCCGAATTGCGACTCGGCCATTGACGGTCGCTGGGGCGCGCTGTACAACCGAGACCAGAAGGACTCGCTCAAACTCGCCGCCACGAAGAGGCAAATCGCCCAAGAGGCTTCCGCGTTCCTCGCCGAGACCACCGCTCGCTCGCTGACCCTTGCGTGGGACGGCTTCAGCCTGTCCGACACGTCGCTTGCCCCGAAGGTCGGCTGGCTCATGATGGAGCAGTTTCCCTTCTCACCGCGCGCCTACGAAGTTACGGGCAACGCCTTCTACGACTCGCTGGAACCGGTCTGGACCAACGACACGCTCAAGATCCCTATCATCCGCCGATTCCTTGACCGGCTGCCCAGAACCGAATGGCGTCAGACCTTCTACACCTTCCTGCTCAGCTCCCGGTTCGGACTCAAGGACACTGCCGGGCTCCGCGCCGACGCCGATGAGATGATTCAAGACGACCCTACTGACCCGTTCCGCTACCGCTACGCTGCTGCCCTCTTCGACCGCCTCAGATTCGATCCCAAGGCAGCCGAATCCTGTGCACGCAAGGCCATCGAGTGGCAACCGAGAGCCACCAAGTCGCCCAACAAGCCTCAGCAACAGTGGGACATCGAATACCCACCCCTGCGCGGCTCCGCTCTGCTCGCGCTGGCCGAGGCCCTCAAGCTTCAGGGCAGGCTGGCTGAAGCCGAAACCTCGGTCACACAGGCCATAAGCGAGTTTCGCTGGGACCCTCAGCAGGAAGCCACACCCGGCCCGTTCTACTGCCTGCTAGGCGAAATCAAGGAAGCGCAAGGCGACAGTTCAGAGGCCTCGGTCGCCTACGCGAGAGCACAGGACGCCGGCGACTCACGCAACTACTGGTCCCTGCGCGCTGACTCCGGGCGCGGCCGCATGAAATGGCGCCTCGTTGGTTGTCGCTTCACGGGGCCATCATTCACCGACGTTACCGACTCGTTCGGGCTCAAAGACCGCCACGAGTCGCGCGTGGCTTGGGGCGACTACAACAGCGACGGCTATCAGGACCTGCTCCTCAACGGCTGCGTCCTGTTCCGCAACGACTCGGGCCGCGGGTTCACAAATGTCACCGACTCCGTGGGCCTAAGCAAAGCAAACGGCCGTGGCGGGCTGTTCGCCGACTTCAACAACGACGGCTGGCTTGACCTCTACGTAGCCGGTGCAGAAGGCGGTGCCCGGTTCTACAAGAACGACTCGGGCAAGTTCGTCGAACTCTCCGACCGTGCGGGAGGACCTGACAACATGTACCCGACCGAAGGCGCCGGGTTTGCCGACTTCGACAACGACGGCTGGGTTGACCTCTACTGCGCCAATTACGAAAACTGGGAGAAGCACACGTACTATCCGGACCAGCTATTCCAGAACCAGCACGGATACTTCGCCGACGTCACCAAGAAGGCAGGCATTATCCCGCCCTACGGCATTGACCTTGCCGGACGTGGCGTCAACTGGGGCGACTACAATAACGACGGCTACCCGGATTGCTACGTCTCGGACTACCGGCTCTGCGAGAACCTGCTCTGGGTCAACCACCACGACTCCACCTTCACCGATGACGCGGCCCAACTCGGCGTGGCCGGAGACGAAGTGAACGGCGCTTACGGCCACACCATCGGCTCGGAATGGGGCGACTACGACAACGACGGCTGGCTCGACCTCTTCTGCGGCAACCTCGCCCACCCGCGCTACATCGAATTCTCCAACCGCTCGATGCTATACCACAACCAGCTCGGATCGTCCGCCCCTGGCCCCGGTTCGGGATCCTCAACTCCTCTCCACTCCCTCCTCTCTCCTCCCTTCACGGACGTCCGCGCCGCCTCCGGCATCCGCTACGAGGAGACCCACTCCGACCCGGCGTGGGCCGACGTGGACAACGACGGCGACCTTGACCTGTACATCACCTCAATCTACGAAGGCCGCCGCTCGTTCCTCTACCTCAACCAGCTTCACTCACCCTCTTCTGACTCTACTCCTGCCAAGCCCGACTCCCCTCCTCACTTCACGGACGTGACTTGGAACTCCGGCACGCGCGTGTTCAACGGCTGGGGCTGCGCTTTTGCCGACTTCAACAACGATGGCAAGATGGACCTCGTAGTCGGCTCCGGCTCCGGCGTCCGCCTCTTCCGCAACGACACCCAGAATGGAAACCACTGGCTGGAAGTGCGCGTGATTGGACACAAGGCAAACCGGGCCGGCATCGGCGCGCGGGTGACGGTCACACAGGGCAAGAACCGTCAGATTCGCGAGGTCGAAGGCGGTAAAGGGACCATGAGCGAAAACTCGCTGGTCCAACACTTCGGCTTCGCCAATGTTGCATCGCCGGTTACGGTCGAAGTGCGATTCGGCCCAAAGAGCACAGTCGTGCTCAAGAACGTGAAGCTCGACCAAATCATCACGGTTGATGAGAAAGCAACGAGGCCTTGAGAACAGCGAACCACCTCACCTTCGCTTCGCTCTCCCTCTCCTCGACGAGGAGAGGGTATGGGGTGAGGAGCGCCTCCTGCGGTCTGCTCTCGGCGCCTTGGTGACTTTATGGTGAACTCCGTATTGTCCGAAGTAAGGAGGATTGAGATGAAACCGATTCTGCCTAATCTACGGTTGTCCTTCCGCTCTACGTCTGGGGCCAATCTGCGTAATCTGTGGATGTCTGCTTTCTCCGTGACTGGACACCATCTGCGTCATCTGCGTAATCTGCGGTTAATCCTCTCCGGACGGTTCCATTCCGGCTTGCTGGTCTGCATCGCCGTACTGCTCTTCGCCGCGTGCGCCCGGGTCTACGTACAGCCCGCCATCGACCTGCACCCGCGTGAAGTAATCGGCCTCATCCAGTTCGCCACCAGCACCAAGGGCGAACTGGCCGGACTCGTCACCCAGAAATTCATCGAGGCGGTCACTGAGGACCAGACCGACATCAAGATAGTTGAACTCGGTGACGAGGCGACCGTGCTCGCCGCGGTCAGTCAGAGCCGCCTCGGCCCGGAAGCATTCAAGGCTATCGGCGACAAGTACAACCTCAAGACGGTCTTCACCGGTGAACTCGACGTATCCGGCGTCAACCCGAGCTGCGCCTTCGGCCCCGGCTACGCCAGCGTCGCGGCCAAGGTCAACGCCCGGCTGACCGCCAAGCTGGTCGAAACCGCGACCGGCGCAACCCTCTGGAGCAACTCCGCGCGGGACGAACGCACGGTTGCCGGCGTCGACAAATCCGGCGACGACTTCTCATTCAACGCCCAGGACAAAGAAGAGGCCTACGGCGACCTGGCGCGCAGCCTGTGCGAAGGAATAACCTACGACTTCCGCGGCACGCGGCAACATCGTTGCTGCGGGAAACACTAGCGCTTACCCTCACGAAACTGCGGGCGGGGCCTGCAGCGAAGCCCCGCCCGCCTTGCCGATCGAGCCAGGCGAAAGACGGGGACTGCACGGCGTTGAGTTTGACGGAAGTGCTCCGGCGGACTGTCCCTATTGGCCATCGCTCAAGACAATTCCCGTTCTTCCGGTTCCAGAACCCTTGGCGTACTTGGAGACCTTGGCGGTCCACCCCTCGTTTACAGCGGAGTCGGCCGAGCAATAGAGGGAGCAACCTCCAGAGCAACCGAGAAGACAACGGCCGAGACAACCCGGGAAACTACCGGGAGAGCAACGAGGACGGCAACCCGCGGAGTTAGCCAGACCGCAACGGTCCGACCAACCCGGAGGAGAACCGGTGGAGCAACGGGCAGACTAACCGGGAAAGCTAGCAGGAGAGTAACCGGTAGACCAACCCGGCGAGTTGCGGAGGAAGTTCATCTGGGAATTGCGGCGGAGATAACCCGTCGGGCTATGTCCCAACCAATCCCTTAAGCTATCCTGGGGGTAATCCCCTGGGTGGGGGAGTCGATTCGTGAGCTACAAGCCTAACGCCCCAAACAGTAAGCAGATAGCCACGAAATCCGTCTTGGCGTCTTGTAGACGTATAAGGCAAGCGTGGCGGAAATGCCGTTGAAAGTGAGCGCGGCTAGTGGTTGCGGATGAGTGAGTTAAGTCTGTTTTCTCTGCTGTATTCTCGTGCATGGCTA
>DATJQV010000058.1 GCA_035505375.1 bacterium
CGAGCGGCCGGAAGACGAGCACTTCGTCGACGCGGTTCAGGAATTCGGGCCGGAAGAACCGTTTCACCTCGGCCATTACCTTGTCGCGGATGGACTCGTAGTTTGCCTCGTCGGTCGTCGCGCCGAACCCGAACCCGCTCATGCCGCGGATTTCGGTCGAGGCGATATTCGAAGTCATGATGACAACCGTGTTCTTGAAGCTCACCTTGCGGCCGAGCGAGTCGGTTATCTGGCCGTCGTCGAGCAGCTGGAGCAGGATGTTGAACACGTCAGGGTGTGCCTTCTCGATTTCGTCGAAGAGCACCACCGCGTACTGCTTGCGGCGGACTTTCTCCGTAAGCTGGCCGCCTTCCTCGTAGCCGACGTAGCCCGGGGGCGCGCCGACCAGGCGGGAGACGTTGAACTTCTCCATGTACTCGGACATGTCGAACCGGATGAGCGCATCCTCGTCTCCGAACAGGAAACGGGCGAGGACGCGTGCAAGCTCGGTCTTGCCGACGCCGGTGGGTCCAAGGAAGATGAACGAACCGATGGGCCGGCGCGGGTCCTTCACCCCGGCGCGCGAGCGGCGAATGGCCTTGGCAATCATCGCGATCGCCTGGTCCTGGCCGATGATGCGCTGCCGGATCTCATCTTCCATGCGCAGGAGCCGGGCCGACTCGCGCTCCTCGAGCTTGGCGAGCGGCACCCCGGTCCAGTTGGAGACAACGTAGGCGATGTCCTCTTCGGTGACTACCGGGAACGAGCCGGCCTTCTCCCACTCCTTGCGCTTCCGCTTCAGATACTCGGTCAGTTGCTTCTGCTCGTCGCGCAGCTCGGCAGCCCGCTCGAACTCCTGCTTGCGGACCGCCTCTTCCTTGGCGCGCGCCGACTTGTCGATCTTCTTCTCCAGTTCGTCCAGCTCCGGGTTGATGACCGGCCGCAGCAGCTTTACCCGCGAGCCGGCCTCGTCGATCACGTCAATCGCTTTGTCGGGCAGGAACCGGTCCGAGATGTAGCGGTCGGCGAGATAGGCGGCGCTCGCCAGGGCCTTGTCATCGTAGGACACGTTGTGGTGGAGTTCGTACTTCTCCTTGAGGCCCTGGAGTATCTTCACCGTCTCCTGCGCGCTCGGCGCATCGACCACGATTTTCTGGAACCGGCGTTCAAGCGCCGAGTGCTTCTCGATGTGCTTCCGGTACTCCTCGAGCGTGGTCGCGCCGATGGCCTGAAGCTCGCCGCGGGCAAGCGCCGGCTTCAGGATGCTCGAGGCATCAATCGCGCCCTCGGCGGCTCCGGCCCCGACGATCGTGTGAAGCTCGTCGATGAATATGATGACGTCGCCCTGGTGCTGGATTTCGTTCATCACCGACTTCAGCCGTTCCTCGAACTGTCCCCGGTACTTGGTGCCGGCGACGATTGCGGCGAGGTCAAGTGCGAGCACGCGCTTGTTGCGCAGCAGGTTCGGGATGTTGCCGGTGACGATGCGCTGGGCGAGACCCTCGACAATGGCCGTCTTACCTACGCCCGCCTCGCCGATGAGCACCGGATTGTTCTTCTTGCGGCGGGCCAGAATCTGGATGATGCGCTCGATTACCGACTCCCGGCCGATGATCGGATCGAGCTTGTCCTCCCGGGCAAGCTGCGTCAGGTCACGGGAGAAATAATCAAGCGAGGGTGTCTTGGTACGCGACTTCTGCTGGGGCGTGCCTTTCTCGCCGCCGAGCAGCCGCGTGGTCTCGTTCCGGACGAGTTCGATGTCCATGCCCAGCGACTGGAGAATCTGGCACGCGACTCCGCGTTCTTCGCGGAGCAGGCCCAGGAGCAGATGCTCGGTGCCGATGTAGGTGTGGTTCATGCGCCGGGCTTCGTCGAGTGCGTAATTCAGGCAGGAGCGGGCCTCCTGGTTCAGCGGCACCTCGCCGAGGACAAGCGTTTCCGAGCCGACGTCGACCGCGTTTTCGACCGCCCGACGCAGGTCGTCGGTGTTGACTCCGAGATTGGTGAGGACGACGGCGGCCACGCCCTCGCCTTCCTTGACCAGGCCGAGCAACAGATGTTCGGTGCCGATGTAGTCGTGGTGAAGACGGACAGCTTCCTGGCGGGCAAGCGAGATGACTTTCCTAACTCTTTCAGTGAAGCGTTCTTGCATGTTCGGTCAGAGTCTAGCTATTCTCCCCTGGAAGTCAACGCAGCCAAGGGCATTTGGGGTAAGCCCCAATTCCCAAGCGTCAATTTTCATTCAATGAGGAAATGACCATGTGGCCCAACCGGTTGGACATTGGGGCTTGATTGGTCATTGGAGCTTGGGCATTGGTGCTTCCGCGCATGGTGCCGTGACACTTCCGCCCAGGTAGGTGGGCGGCGGTCAGGCGAGACGAGCCGCAAGTTCCTCGGCGGTGTGGGCGGGCGGAAAACAGGTCTGTTCGCGGCATACAAAGGCGGTCGGCTGGTTGCCAGAGGAGGAGCGGCCATGCGTCAGCGGTATCAGACGCAGGACAAGCTCGTCGGGTTGCGCGGCCTTCACGACCACGGTTGTGCGATGGTCATCCGGCATCGATGCGAGCAGCGCGACCATCCCGTCCGCCTCGGGCGACGGTTCGGGAAGGAAGAGTATGACTTCGGTGCCCGGGTGAAGGAGCAGGTCGAGCCCGGCGAGCATCATGCTGAATGCGGGCGGGTAGCTGAGCATGGTCTTGTAGAACCGGCGCAGCGTGGTCGCGGCGGCACGCTCGTATTCGTTTCGGCCACAGAGCCGTGCCAACCGGAGCAGATTCATCACCGCGACCGAGTTGCCCGACGGCGTCGCGCCATCGTAGCCGTTCTTGATCCGGCTGATCAGGCCCGGCGCGCCGCTGCGGGTCGTGTAGAACCCGCCTTCGGGGTCAGAGAAGAGCGCGAGCATTCGGTCGGTCAGGCCGAGCGCGGTCTCGACGAAGCGCGCGTCGAAACTCGACTCATACAGGTCCAGCAGGCCCTGGACAACAAAGGCGAAGTCAGGAAGCTGCCCGGAAATACTGACTGGTCCCGCATTCACGACGTGTACCAGTTCGTTGCCGCTGACCGCGCGGTCAATAATGAAGTCCGCGAGCCTGCGGGCCAAATCAAGATAGTGGTCGTTGCCGAAGGCAGCCGAGCAGCGGGCAAAGGCGGAAAGCGCGAGGCCGTTCCAGTCTGCCAGTACCTTGTCGTCGCGGTTCAGCGCCGGCCGACTGTGGCGTGACTGAAGCAGCCTGGTGCGGATCTCGGCCAGCTTCGACCACAATTCCGCGAGACTCAGGCCGTGGACTTTGAGAATGCGCTCGACCGGCACCGCGGTGTGGAGGACGTTGGTGCCTTCGAAGTTGCCCGAAGCAAATACACCGTAGAATTCGCAAGCCAGTTTCGCCAGCTCCGGGCCAACCGCGCGCTCGACTTGGTCCTGCGTCCACGTGTAGTACGCGCCTTCGTGGCCGCCGGTGTCGGCATCGAGCGCGGACGCGAAACCGCCGTCGGGCAGGAGCATTTCCCGCTCCATCCATGCCAGGGTCTCTTCCGCGACCGAGCGGTAGGATTCCTCGCCGGTGAACTGAAAGGCACGCGCGTACGTCTGGGCGAGTAGCGCGTTGTCGTAGAGCATCTTCTCGAAGTGAGGCACGAGCCAGATGGTGTCGGTCGAGTAGCGATGGAATCCGCCGCCGAGCTGGTCGTAGATGCCGCCCTCGGCCATCCTGTGCAAGGTCAGCTCGACGATGGCGCGCGCCTGTTCATAGCGGAAAGGGGTTTTGGCCCCTAGTCGGGAGAGCCGGAGCAGGAGCGCAAGGTCGGTGGGGTTCGGGAACTTGGGCGCGACTCCGAACCCGCCGTGCTCCGAGTCGAATACCTCCAAGCGCTGCTGGTAGAATCCGCGTAGCGGTGTCTCGTCCATCTCGCCATCGTGGTTGGGCAGAGACGACAGCCGGTTCAATTCGACTGCGATGCGGTTGCCCGCCTCATCAATCTCGTGGCGCTGGGTGCGGAAATAGTGAAGCGCGGCCAGGAGTACGCGGTTGAACGCGGCCATGCCCGGTCGCGGCTCAGGCGGGAAATAGGTGCCGCCGTAGAACGGCTTCAGTTCAGGCGTCAGGAACACTGACAGCGGCCAGCCCGCGGAACCGGTGAGGATGCGCACCGCCTCGATGTAGACTTCATCCACGTCGGGACGTTCCTCGCGGTCGACCTTGATGCTGACGTAGTTCGCGTTCAGGATTTCCGCAATCTTCGGGTCGGAGAACGACTCGCGGGCCATCACGTGGCACCAGTGGCAGGCAGAATAGCCGATGGATAGGAAGATTGGTTTGTCTTCGGCTTTCGCCTTGGCGAGCGCTTCCTCGCCCCAGGGATACCAGTCAACCGGGTTCTCCGCGTGGTCGCGGAGGTAGGGGCTGGCTTCGTTAGAGAGATGGTTGGGCATGCGCAGTAAAGACTATTGAGGCGGGAGCGCTAAGTCAACCGGCAAGGCGGGCGAGGGGAGACGAGCTACGGCTTACGGCTCACGGCTTGCGCTGAGGGCAGGGGAGAAGTAGGCGCGTCAGGAGTCCTCTGTCGGGTTCCCATAGACAATGGTCCACCCAAGCCCCACACCGAGGCACGAGCAGTGAGGTTCCTCGCTTTGGGTCGGTGTGTGGTTCGGGTAGAAGAATCGGTGTCCAACGCGAAAGTGCTGGCAACCCACGCCAGCGCATTTCAGGGTATTGGTAGTCGGACACGTCGGACCCGGTTTGCCACGGTACAACCGAGGTAGCGAGAATTCGAAATCATGGCGTTTTGGCTCAGGCTCCACTTGCTTACTCATGGCCGAATTCTAGGACTCGTAGGCCGGCGCGTCAAGGCGGCGGGGCGTGGCGCAGGAGTTCGTCGCAGCGGGCAACTTCCCCTATTTCCTCAACTGCATGAGATCATGAAGATCAGCCCCTGCCGCTGACCTCACCATGCCGCGCTTACCAACCATGTCTTCAAGGATGTCCTTGAGGCGATGAATAGTGACGCCAGCTTCCTTGAGGAGAGAGAGTTCCTCCTCGTACTTGACATTCCCGACCACAAGTTCCTTCGTCCAGGCACCCGGGCAGAGGCAAGTGCGCAAGTCCACCTTTTCAGGGAGGTCAAACTTAGCGCCGACCCACTCCTGCACGCCCTTGCGAAGAAGTGGCATCTCTCTCTTCTTGGCGTTGTGAGGAGCAATGCCAGTCTGCTTGCGAACTGCCGCTGGCACCTTCGTGATGTACGAAATCGGATTGATGGAGGCTTGAACCTCAACATGGCGGCACTGGTGTCCGCCATCGGCTAGCGGCCGGATTGCGAGGATGTCAATTTCATGCACGCCGACCTTGGCACCGTGGATTGTGAAGAAGCCGTCCCGGTTCAGCCACTCCTCGACAACTTCTTCAGCGAGCAAAGACATGGTCTTTACTGGGGAATCGGGCAGGAGGCTCCGGCATTCACTCTAGAAGGCTCCCGCCAGTGTGCTGGCCTTCTTGAGCTTCTTGAAGGTGGTGAGCCGAGGCGATTGAATCGCCACCCACGCGCCCCACTTGATGGGGCCGATTGGCTTGGGCTTGCCGGCGAGACGGACGATGCACTTACCGGTGCTCTTCCACGGGTCGATGGCCTTGATGCGGCCGTAGTGCGTGACAGCCTTGATCTCGCCGGTGACGTACAGGGCGATGTACTTTAGCTTCGGGATCACCGCGTCCGAAATACGAATCGCGTACCAGCAGTTCTTGCCGAGGAACACTTCTCTGAATCCCTCTTCGTGTGCGGCGCAGACGATGGTATCGAACTCTCGTTCCCGCAGCGGAACGCGCGCCTTGGTCGCATGTCGCTTGCTCGACTTCCGCTTGTCATCTGCCGGCAACCCGAGGATTCGGCTTGTCCTGTTCAGGTTCCACTCGTCTATCAACGTCTTCAGTTCTGGCGTCAGAGATTCGAGCCTGCCGCCCTTGATGCCGTTGCCCTTTGGTTTGGCAATGCGGATGGTCATGGCCTCCAGGTCCCTCAGGTGCGCTTCCCTGCGCACAACATAGAGGCTGAAGGTATCCCAGTTGCGGGCGTGTTTGTCCTCCAAGTGATGCTTGATTCTCCGCCTGAGGTCGGTTGCCAGCCCAACGTAGTAAAGCTTACCTCTATTGTAGAGTGC
The DNA here is from genome assembly GCA_035505375.1 of bacterium. Lineage (NCBI taxonomy): Bacteria > bacterium. The sequence continues at coordinate 6,134 of DATJQV010000058.1, forward strand.
GTAGATGCCGGATTGCTCTCCTGCCAGTTCGGCAATCTGGGCCGAGTAGTCCGCGAACACACGCTTCGAGATTCCTTCCAGACATCCAGTGATGAGCCTTGGCGACGTCGGTGACTTCACGCCTCACTCCCTACGTTTCAGTAACCGGCGCGTGTATAGGCAAATCATCGGCGGTATCGTAACAATACAGGCCACGATGTCAAGGCGGCTGGGAGAGGCTAGAGAGTTCGCCGCGGCGGGTGCGGCGAAAACGGTTAGCGTTCCCGATGGCCCTCTCACGGGTCCGTTGTCGGTCCCTCCGGCCGTCTAGGTCAGAGGTTCCATCCATCGGAAGGAAATGTCGTAGTCGTCCTGCTGCAGGGTCAGAGCCGTTTCGACCACGTGGTCCACGCACTTCTGTATCAGAACGTCTGGCGATTCCGGCCTCATGCCTTCGGGGTGCGGAGCGCTGCCCAAGTGGTACTTTCCGTCCATCGTCTGTACTACTAGTGGCGTGACGGCACGGAACAGCGCGTGCTGTCGGTAGTTCAATCCGAGGCATAGTACCTCGACCGCATCCCTGAGTTCTTCCATGTTCCTATCATGCGACAGGATCGCCTCGCAGATGTTGGTCCGGTCATCGGTCCAATTCGGTATGCTTCGATGTCTTTGCCATCGAAGGTCGAGCACTGACCTGCCCATGCCATCCTTCTTGCGGCCACGGTAGTCGTCAACGACCTGCTGGAATGCGATAGCGGTCCGCCCGAGCGCCTCGTCGAAGTCACCCTTGCCAGCCAAGTCCAAGGCCTCCCCAAGAGAGACCCGTGCCACCTCCGGCTGAACGTAGTCTAGGAGCGAGAGTTCCACAAAGTCCAACTGGAAAAACACCTTGGTGTTGTCTTGCAGGAATGATCTAGTCCAGACCTCGCACTCAGCTACGTCCCGCTGAGCCAGTGTGACACCACGGTGCTTCACAGCTACACGTGCTTGATTGACCTGCAGAGCCAGACCGGAGTGCTTGACGCGGTCTCGCACGCCCTCGAGGTCGAAGTACCCCCTGAATTCCAGTCGTTCGGATGCACGTGCATCGAGATGAAGCGCAACCACATGCAGGAACAGTTCCAGCGCATCGTGGAAGGCCAAGACCGAGGCGGCGCTCAAGGGGGGGTGGCCTCTTTGCGTGTCGGGTCCCAGTCGTATACAGATACTTCACAAACGCCAGACGGCGCGCAATATCCTCGGCTAGTAGGGCCACGGTTCGCAGAATAGCGGATAGAGGCTGGGTGTCAGGGACTGGCGCTCCTTAAAGAGCACGTTGCAGTCCTGATTGCTCTTGAACAGCGGGTCGAGGTAGATGAGGTCAACCGACTCGTCCTTGACGTAACGTCGCAGGATGTCAAGGTTGTCGCCGTAGTAGAGCAGGTTCGTTAGATTCCCGTCGGGCATCACGGGTGAGGATAGGCCGAACTAGTCCGGTGTCAAGCAGCGCAAGTGCGCCATTCGCCGGTTTGGGTGAGGGTCCTGGCAGAGAACGGGGCAAAGGCCTTGGCAGAGGTCAGGGCAGAGACCTCGGCAGAGACTCCGGCGAAGGCCCTGACAGAGACCGGGGCAAAGACCTTGGGAGAGGACGTGGCAAAGGCATTGGCAGAGACACCGGCAGAGTGTGGGCAAAGGACTCTGGCAGAGACCTCGGGAGAGTCTCTGGCTAGGACTTTGGGGGAGACCGGGGGAAAGACCTTGGCAGAGACTGGGGCAAGGACATTGCCAGAGTGCGTGGCAAAGACCTTGGGAGAGACCTTGGGAGAGACCTCGGCAGAGGCCCTGGCAGAGACTCCGGCAATGATTCCGGCAGAGACTCCGGCAAAGACCTTGGCAGAGCCTCTACCCAGCGCAGGGGTGAATCGGGCTGGATTCGACCTAAGCCACTGTCACATCGTCAGTTGAGCGAGTATCTGAGCCCTGTCGCTAGTATACGAAGTCGTATAGTTCTTGAGTTGGGGTGAAGCGTGGGCTTGAGCTTGCGCTTGGACTTGAGTTTTGGTACGGCTCAGGCCTGAACGAAGCGGAAACGGCTGATGAAGTGGCGCATCGGCAGGTTCTGGCCGTATGCTACTTCGATGCCCGGAATCTCGTCCCGGTGGCGGTAGAGCACGCCGACTGCCTCAGCCGCGGACAGCAGGTCGGAGTCCTCGTAACAGAGCCGCGGTACTGCGGCGCGGACGTTGTTCACCCTCGGGTCAGGCCCGACTTCCGTGCCGTCTACGTTCTTGCCGAACGCGTAGACCCCGAGCTCGCACATGCGGTGTCCGGCGATGAGTAGGAGCGCGGTGAGACTGACGCCGGGGAACTGGTCATCGCGCAGCCTGGTGCCGGCGAAGAACTGGTCGAGGTCGAGGTAGATTGCATGACCGCCGACCGGTTTGACGACGATGCTCGCGCCGCACGCCCGGTCAACCGCTGCCCCGAACTTCCTGACCTGGTTGATGCGGTGTGCGAGGTACTCCTCGTGCACCACGGTCTTCAGGCCTTCGACCACGCCCTTCAGGTCGCGGCCGGCCAGACCGCCGTAAGTCGGATGTCCTTCGACCTGGAGTTGGTGACCCACGACCATCGCCGGGAGCTGTGGATACCGTTCGACCATCCGGCCTCTTTCACTCAGGACCAGGCAGCCGCCGATGTTGACGAGCCCGTCTTTCTTCAGGCTGATGTGGAATCCATCGACCTGCTCGAACATCAGGCGGACGACGTCCGCGACGCTCCTGCCCTTACAGAGCGGCTCGTACTGCAGGTTGAACCACGCGTTCTCGGCAAAGCGGCAGGCGTCGAAGAGGAACGGCACACCATGGCTTCGGCACAACTCGGCCGTCGCGCGGATGTTGGCCAGCGACACCGGCTGACCTCCACCGGTGTTGTTAGTGATCGTCATGTAGACGACGGGCACGCGCTCCATCGTCGCTTTGTCTTCAAGCAGCGCGCGCAATTGGGCGAGGTCCATGTTGCCCTTGAAGAGGGAAGCCTCATCCTTCGCTCTCAGTTCGGGCGAGAAGAAGTTGCGGGCCTCGAAGCCGCTCGCCTCGATGTTCTCCTGGGTCGTATCGAAGTGCCCGTTCGACGGGATGATGTAGAAAGGCTTTTTCCCGGCGCGCTTGCCGGGGGCGCCGAGCAGCTTCGACAGACAGGTGAAAAGGCCATACTCGGCCGCGCGTCCCTGGTGGAAGATGAACGTGTTCTCCTGGTCGCGGTTGCGGTTCTCCCACTGCGGGCCGAACGTGTCGACAATCTGCTGCTTGAACTCGAAGTAGCCCTCGTTCGAACCGTACGACTCATCGCCGAGCAGGACTTGAGACCACTGCTGCATGGTCATGGTCGTAGTTCCGGAATCGGTGAGCAGGTCGCAGCCGGGTATCAGCGCGGCCGGGAACTTGAAGACGTTGAGGCCGGTTTCCTCCAGCACTCGTCTCCGCAACTCGCGGTCGTCGATTGATGACGGCCGGAACGACACGGCGGCGTTGCGGTACGGCCGGGGCCGGGTTTTGGCCTTGGCGAACTCTGCTGACCAATCGTCGAGGAAGGATGGCATGGGCGGATTATACATCTCAGCTACTTCCAGTCAAACGGGCGATAACGGAAGGTGGAAACCGCCAAGGACGCCAAGGGTCGGAGAGGACGAACCGCAGATCACGCAGATGACGCAGATGGCGTCGAATTCGGGCCGGAGCTTGGGCTATCCCGGATCGGATTCAGAGAGGCCGTCTGGCATTGACTTTCCAGGTGCGGGGCATATGATCTGCCCAGCGACGTCGAGCGTGACCGCGTTGAGAAGCCGCCACGATGCTCTATCGACGCCAGGGAGCATAAGGTGCTGTCCGATTCGGGAGGCGTACATGTCACCTGAGTGTGTTCGACGTTCTTTGGCTCGAACCATTTCCTCATACATCCGGGCCGTGCGACCCGCAGCCATAATGTTGGCTTTCTGCTGCTGCCTGTCGATGGCTCACTCACAGTGGTTGGAAAAGACCCTGTATCTGCCGGACTCGCTCGGCGGGCTCAAGATGCCGAACTGTCTCGCGTACGATTCGGCCGACAATACCGTATTCGTGGCAGGGGAGACCACGCGCACTATTCTCGTGCTGGATGCCAAGGACGGGCATCGCCTCGGCCGGATTCCGTTTCCGGCGAACGTGCGCGCCCTGTGCTACAACCGGGTCAGCAACAAGATATACGCGGCTGCCTTTGACCGTAACGAGGTCGGGGTGATAGACGCGGGCACCAGGCAGGTACTCAAGACCGTCACCGTCGGCAACGGCCCGGTCGCGCTCGCATTCAACCCGACCATGAACCGGGTCTATTGCGTGAACCTGTACAGCTCTGACGTGACCGTCATCAACTGCGCCGGAGATCTAGTGCTCGCAGCCGTGCCGGTCGGCAACTATCCGTATGCGGCATGTTGGAACCCGGTTCGCAATGTGGTCTATGTCGCCAACTCCAACAGCAACACGGTTAGCGTGCTTGACGCGACAAGCAATTCCGTCGTGTCCACAGTTCCAGCGGGCAACGCACCGATGGGATTCGTATACAACCCGGACTTGAACAAGCTTTACGTCGCCAACTACGGTTCCGGCACCGTGACGGTAATTGACGGGCACGTTGATACGGTACTGAAGACCATCTTCGGTGGCTCGTCGCCGCGCAGGCTGTGCTACGACCCGGCCGACAGCAAGGTCTTTGTGGCGGACGAGGACAACCCGTTGATGATGATCGACTGCCGGGCAGATACGACAGAGACCGGCGACGAGAGCTTCGGCGTTGACGTTGCTTACGACGGACTGAATGACCGCGTCTACGCAGTCATGGAGGAAGACGTTCAGGTAGTCGACGGGGCCACCAACCACCTCATCAGTGACCACTACTTCGGCAACAGCGCGATAGCTGTCTGCGTAGCCGACTCTGCCCGAAGGGCATTCGCAGTCGCTGACGCTGAAGCCCTGGTCGGCGTCTTCGATTGCCGTGCTGATTCGCTATTGCTCACCGCGGGTACCACGGCCCAATTGTCGGCGCTCTGTCTGAATACGTCTTCCGGCGAGGTTTACTGCGCCGACTCGGCCGCCAACGTCGTTACGGTCCTCGACGGCCAGACTGACACCGTTACTGCTTGCCTACCGGCCGGTGAATGCCCGGTGGCTTTGCTCTACGACTCGTTGGGCAACAAGGTCTACTGCGCGGGCGCGGGCAGCTACTATGCGCCCGGCACAATTTCCGTGATTGCGGCCGCGAGTGATAGCATGAAAGTAATAGCGACTTCGGGACAACCGGAATACGGGATGCACGCGCTTTGCCTGAATACCAGGAACAACCGCGTGTATGTCGGCGACAACATGGACGATGGGGTCATCGTAGTGGATGCAGGCGCTGACACGGTCATGGCGAGAGTCCCGACCGGCGGCGACCCGGTTGCGCTTTGCTATAGCCCCGCCAACAACTACGTCTACACGGCCTCGTACGGCAGGGTCGGCGTGATTGACGGCGAGCAGAACGTGCTGATTGCCCTGGACACGGTCGGCTCGCAAGCGGTGGCCCTGTGCTACGTCCCGGTCGGAGCCAAGGTGTTTGCCGCGGATTCCGGCGACAGCACGGTCAGCGTGATTGCCGGAGTCAGGCCGAGGGTGGTGGCGCAAATCCACGTCGGCCAACAGCCGTGTGCCCTTTGTTGGGATTCAAGCGACAACCGGGTATTCTGTGCCGACCGAGGGGACAGTAACGTGGCCGTAATTGACGTCGGCAGCAACACAGTCGTTGCCTGGATCAGAGTAGGAAGCGAACCCACAGCGCTGTCGTACGATTCACCTAATGACTACGTGTACTGCGCGTGTCAGGGCAGCAACGACGTCTATGTAATAAACGCTCACCACAACACAGTCGTTACTCACATCAATGTCGGCTCGGGACCCACCGCGCTTCTATGGAATCCGGCTGAGTTCCGGACCTACGTTCTGAACTATGGCTCGTCGAGCGTCTCCATCTTACGCGACAGCCTGCATCCGGGCGTCGCCGAGAGCGGCGTCAATGCACTCACGCGACGGCGCGTGACCCCGACTATCGTCCGTGGAGTCCTGACGCTGGCGGAGGCCACAAGCCGCAAGGCACAAGCCGCAAGCCTGCTGGACATTACGGGACGCAAGGTGATGGACCTGCTGCCCGGGAACAACGACGTCCGCCGGCTCGCGCCCGGTGTCTACTTCCTGCGCTACGCGCAGGAGAAGCGTTCGGTCAAGATAATCGTCCAGCGGTAGGGAGGAACCATGAAACTCATTGCTGCCTTACTTGTTCTCAGTTGCGCCGTGTCGCTTTGCTTCGGCCAGTGGGTTGTGACCACGATAGCTTTGCCCGATTCACTGTCCGGACTATCAGGCATCGGCGCTATCGCGTTTCACGCGCCTACCCACACAATCTACGTTGGCGGCGGGAGCGCGCTGGTGGCCGTTGATGCTTCATCCTACCGTAAGATCGCGAAGGTCGACCTGCTGGATTACCCGGATGTCATGTGCAGCAGCCCCGTCAGCAACAAGGTCTACTGCGCGTCCCGCTCCTGGAGGCAGATCTGGGTCGTAGATGCTGCCACGAATCGGTTCTCCAAGTCCGTTGCGGTTGATAGCTACCCGCGGGAGTTGTGCTACGCCCGTGCGGTGAACAAGGTGTATGTCGCCTGCCCGCAGTCCAACACCGTCAAAGTCATAGACTGCGCCAGGGACAGTTTGGTTGCGACCATCGGGCCGCTGCCCGGGGTCTCAGCGCTCTGCTACAATCCCGGTCTGAATCGTATCTACTCAGCTCAATCAGGGTCTGACGAAGTCGCAGTGATTGACTGCGCCGCAGACACAGTCATGCGGACTATCTGGGTCAGGGGCGTCGAGCCTAGTGATGTGTGCTACGATTCAGTCACTAACTCCGTCTACACCGCCAACAGTTTGAGCAACACCTCCTCGGTCATAGACTGTGCGACCGACAGCGTGGTCCGCATCGTCACAGTCTGTGACGATCCCTGGAATCTGCTGGCCGGGCCACAGGGCAAGGTGTTCTGCGCGGGCGATGACACGGTCGTGACGGTGATTGACGGCGGTAGTACGCGGACAATTCCCGTGGGGAGTGACATATGGCGTTCGAGCTACGACCCGGTCAAACACAAGGCATACTATACCCAGTGGAGTTCATACTTGGTGACGATCGTCGATGCGATTGGCGACTCGGTTCTTGCCCGAGTTACCACGGACGGGTCCTCGAATACGTTATGCTACGACCCAGTCGACCAGGGCACGTGGGCGGGTGCCGGTGACGACGCCGCCGTCGACGTTATCAACGGTGCTTCGGACCGGGTGACGGACACACTCTGGTTTGGCTCCTTCCGACCAGGTGTCCTGCGCTACAACCCGCTTAATCATCACATCTACTGCCTGGAAGAAGGCTGGAACAGCGCCCACAACCACCTGGCCGTGGTCGACGGTGATTCCAACCGCGTGCTGAAGATACTGCCGGCCGGCGGGTCTTGTGATTCGATGCTATGGAATCCGGTCAACAACAAGCTGTATATCTCGAACTCCGGCGACAACACGGTGTCTATCGTGGCTTGCGCGAACGACAGCATAGTGGCGACCATAAGCGGCCGGGATTGGCCGGATGCTTCGTGCTGCAGCAGTGACGGCAAGGTCTATGTCTGCAACGACGGTTACGGCGTGACGGTCATTGACCCCGTTGGCGATTCCGTGCGCAAGGTCATCGAGGTTGGCCACAATCCGTGGGGTATATGCTATGACCGCACCGACAACAAGATATACATCGGCATGTGGAATGACGGCGACTCGGTGAAGGTGATCAGCGTAAGCACCGACTCGGTTGTCAAGGCGGTGGCAATGCCTTCGGATCTGCACTACCAGGACGTGCGGTGGAACCAGAATCACGACAAGCTCTACGTGTCGAGCTCCGATGACAGCGAGGTGGTTGTGATTGACTGCGCGACCGACACAATCCTCAGGACAGTCAGGACGACAGCGACCGGCCTGGGGAGTTCGTACGTAGACTCAGTGACTGACCGAGTGTACTTCGCCGACCCCGACGGCACCACCCTGCATGTCCTTGATGCCAGGGCCGACTCATTTCTGAAGAACGTGAGCGCCGGCTCGGTCGGGGCGATGATAGACAACAGACTCACGGGAACGGAGCACCGCCTGTACAGCATTGGGTCCTACCCCTCCAGCAAGGTGGCCGTTGTAAGTGGGGCGACCGACAGCGTTCTCAGACACATCCAGGTTGGGGACGAGCCGTTTGGGCTGGCCTGGAACCCGGTCCATTCCTGGGTCTATGTCTCGAACTGCGACGGCTCGAGCATAACCGTGGTCCGCGACAGCCTGCCTGCTGGAATTGAGGAGAGTCATCGACAAGCCTCAAGCTCTAAGCCGCTGCCGACCGTCGTCCGCGGAATCCTCCGTGTTCCGGCGTCGAGCGTGATGCGTGGAGCATCGTGCGCGTTGCTCGACATCAGCGGGCGGAAGGTCCTCGACCTTCATCCCGGCGCGAATGATGTGCGGGCGCTGGCGCCGGGCGTGTACTTTGTGAGAGAAGCACAAGGGCAAGCTCAAGCTCAAGCACACGCTGTCAGGAAGGTCGTCCTGACCAAGTAGGACAAACAGCTTCTTTCTTTCAGGCTGCCCCCACTCACGCGGGCAGCCCGCTTTTCTCGTACGCGTGGGTGCGGGGCCGACGGTGCGGAAGAGTGCGCAGTCGCCGCTGCCGGAGGGGATGCTGAGGGGTGCGGACCGGGTAGGGCACGAGTCCGCCGATCAGCCCACGATTCCTTACCATCGGCAGGGAGCCGACCCTGGGCGCAACGGTGGGTGGCTCTATCGTCCGCTCAAGCAGTGCCTTGTGGAGTCGCTCCGGCACAGTTCCTGGTCTTGGCCCGCAATCCGGCCTGACTATCCTGTCCTGTCCCGCACCCCCTCCCCGCTTCAGGGATCCGTTCCCAGGAGGGTCGGGGGAGCTACTGGTGGGACCGCCTGGGGACCCCCTCCGGGGACCGTCCCCCCACCGGGTCCCCCCACCGTCCCCGGTACGCCTCCAGGGAGGGTCAGGGGAGTAGCTCGGTTGACCATCCGGGGGAGTGCTCCTGGGACCATCTGGGGGAAGTGGTAAGGGGATGGCCCGGGGATGGACTCCGGGGAGACGGGAGGGGGGCAGGCCCGACGCAGAGACGAGAGCGATGCGCGATGAGCGCAGGGCGGTAGGTAGGAATAGTGAATAATGAATTGAGAATAGAGAAGTTAGCGGATTCCCGTGCCGAATTTGCTGGGGCTTATAACAAACTGGGACGGTTCCAGTCGACGGTTCGGCGGCCCTGAGGACACGACCCGATTCCTGACGGAATCGGTGATGTCCCTCAGCGCTTGGGAGCCAAGAAGAGGACCGCGACGACCGGCCGGACGAAGGAGCCGCCGTGGTCGTCTATGAGCTTGCGGATGGCCCGGAAGACGTCGCGCCGGACTTTGGGGTCGAGTATGGCGTGGTCGGACATGGTTCTGAGCAGTCCGATGTAGAGGTCGGCATCGTATTGCTTCTGCCAGGAGTAGCGCAGAACTGTGACCGGTCCGAAGAGACCGGAGCCGACAATCTTCCGGCGCTGGCGTTCGATGCGCTGTTCGGGCGGGAGCGACAGGTGTATCTGCGGCGCGACGCGCCGGTAGAGTGCGCGGAGGTCGTTGTAGAAGTCGTTGTCCGGCGTGTCGAGGAAGTTCCAGACCAGCGCAAGCGAGCCGCCCGGCTTGAGTGCTGCTGCGCTTCGTGTGAATGCGAGCCTGGCCCGAATCCAGTGAAAGGCGGTCGCGGAAAGAACGAGGTCGAATTGGCCGCATGGGGCCCGCGCGGCTTGGGACACGATTCCAATTGAGGACATTTGGGTCCCGTCCCCGCCGTTGAAGCCCCGTGGATAACGGGCAAAGCGGGGGACAGTCCCTGGGAATCGCACAGGGCCCTGCGAAGGGACAGTCCCCGTTTTGCCACAGTCCCCGTTTTCCTCCGGCCTCCAGTCCTCGAAGGCCAGGTTCTGAATCTCGACGTCAGGGAAGTCGCGGAGGTTCCTGCGGCAGAGGCGGGCCATGCTCCTGCCCAGCTCAAGGCCGAGGATGGAAAAGCCGCGCCGGGCGAGAGGCAGCGTGGCCTGGCCGGTGCCGGGTCCGATTTCGAGAACGCGGCCGCCTTCGGGGATTCCTGACAGTCGGACCAGGTCATCGAACAGCTCTTCCGGGTACCCGGGGCGGAACCGGTCGTATGAGCGCGCGGATGCGTCGAACGAACGTTTGCGCAACTGGTGTCGCTCGGCTGCTTTCAGCGGCAGGTCGCGGCGTTCCGGTGGATGCATGGGACTAGCCTTGGGAAAGCGGGGACAGTCCCTGGAAATCGCACAGGGCCCTGCGAAAGGGCAGTCCCCATTTTTCCAGTACACGATGCGTCATGCGAGAAGCATACAAGGCAAAGCCTCTGATGCAAAGCTCGAATGACGAAGCTCGAAATCCGAATCAAGCTCGAATGCGTCCATTTCGGAATCAGGACATCAATCGCCTTTGACGCTTGCGGTCCTTGCCCGAAAGTGCGTGCTTCGGTCTTTGAGCTTGGGACTTGAGTGGTCACTGGCGCTTGGGAATTGGTCATTCTCTGTGGCTGCGTCTCGCCACGGCTGTCTCGCCACGGCTGTATTGACCCGCCGGGCCACGGGCGTAAAATCTATGATTATTAGTGTTGACCGACAAAGGAGATAATTCATGAAACGGCTGCTCGTGTTGCTGGTTCTGGTTGCTGTCCCGCTGATGGCCGGAACCGTTACGAGGACTGCGACTTTCGATAGAGGTGACCTGCTCATCTCTCAGCAGAATGGCCTTGATGTCGTTCAGCTCCGGGGCGGAGCCGGGTTGGTTCAGCCCGGAGCGCCGCTCGTGCCGCGGCTGGTCCAGCGCGTGCTGGTTCCGGCCGGGGCCGAGCCGACCGGAGTCGAACTCGTGTCCGCGGACTGGACCACGATTGACGGTCACCACAGCCTGGCGCTGAGCCAGCCTGACGTCCCGCTGCCGATGCCGGGCAAGACCTTCAAGACGCACAACTACGCGCCGGACCAGGCGGTCTATTCTTCCAATGCTTACTATCCGGCGAGCTGCGTCCGGCTGCTCGAGTCAGGCACGCTGGCCGGATTCCGGATGGCTTCGGTGGAGCTGCGTCCGGTGCGGGTGAACCCGGTCACAGGCGAGCTGCAGTTTGCGACGCGAATCGAGTATCGGGTCAGCTATACTGCCGGCAGCAGCAACGCGACCGTGCCCTCTGCGGAGCAACGCGAGTACTACGCCGGGATGTTGCGCGCGATGGTGGCCAACACCGGCGATATCCAGCGCTTCGAGCCTTCGATCCAGCAGGCCCGGACTCTGTCGCTGCCGAGCGGGCACTATGAGTATGTGGTCATCAGCGCGCCGCCGATGGACACCTGCTTCAATCGGCTGACCGCGTGGAAGACGCTAACGGGCGTGCCGGCCACGACCGTGCTGCTTTCATACATCACGTCGAACTACTCCGGGTACGACACTCAGGAGAAGATTCGCAACTTCATCAAGGACGCGTACCAGAACTGGGGCACGCGTTACGTGCTGCTCGGCGGGTCGGCCAACCGCAGGACGAGCGGGGAGAACATCATCCCGACGCGTCTCTGCTGGTACATCACGACCGGCGTCGGAGACTACAACGACGAGGACACGATTCCCTGTGACCTGTACTACGGCGGGCTGGACGGTAATTGGGACGCGAACGGCAATCATACCTACGGCGAGACCGGGGATGCGGCCGACATGGTGAGCGAGGTAATCGTGGGCCGGGCGCCGGTACACACCGTGGCCCAGGCCCAGAACTTTGTGAACAAGACGCTCACCTATGAGCAGAACCCGCCGACCGGCTACATCAAGAAGATGCTGCTGCCGGCCGCGATTCTGTGGTCGAGCTACGACGAGCGGCCGGTGCAGGAGTCAATCGCGCGGATGACGCCCTCCGGCTGGATCGACGCCAAGCTGTACGAGCGCAGCAGCAATCTGTCTGAGGGCGCCATGTGCGACTCGATGAACTCGGGGTACAATCTCGGCAACTGGATAGGGCACGGCAACGAGACCGGCATATACAAAGGTTCGAGTCCGTACCTCAACTCGAGCGACGCCGATGGATTGACCAACGGCACGAAGCAGGGCGTGTTCTGTTCCATCGCCTGTTTCACCGGCGCGTGGGACGAGGTCTCGGGCGGGGACTGCTTCTCCGAACACCTGATTAACCGGGCCGGCGGCGGCGTCGTCGGTATCGCCATGAACTCGCGCTACGGGTGGGGTTCGCCGCCCGACCCCGGTCCGTCGGACCTGCTCGATACGCTTTTCATGTCCCGAATCCTCAACCACACTGAGTATCACGGCGGTGAGGCGTTGGCTTTCTCGCGTTCGTACTGGGCGGGGTACGTGGACAACAGCCAGATGATGCGGTGGTGCATTTACGAGCTTAACTACCACGGCGACCCTGAGCTTTCCGTGTGGACCGACGTTCCGTCCACCTTGACCGCAACCCATTCCGACACGACCTTCGTCGGCCAAAACGTGCCTTTCAGCGTGACGGTTAATTCCGGCGGCGCTCCGGTGGAGTCGGCCAACGTCGTGCTCTGGAAGGGCAGCGAGGTCTACGTGACCGGCCGTACCAATGGGTCGGGACAGGTAACGCTCTGCATCTCGCCCCAGACCGCGGGGCAGATGCTCATGTCGGTGAATGCCCACAACTACTACGTGCTGCAGGATACGGTGCAGGTGATCGTACCCTTGCGTTACGTGTCATATCTACGCTCCAGCGTCTACGACCCGGCGCCGGGCGGCAACAACGACTCAATCTTGAACCCGGGCGAGAACGTGCAGATACCGACGTGGATCAGGAACTGGGGCGTGCAGACCGCCAACTCCGTTTACGGGACGCTCCGGACGCACAACCCGAACGTCCAGATTACCGATTCGGTCAGGTCGTTCGGCAACATCCCGGCCGGGGATTCCGTATCCACGGGAACCAACGGTTTCGGGCTGCACGTGGACTCCGGGCTGCCAAGCGGATACCAGTCGCCGTGCTCGCTCTATTGCCGGGACACGCTCGGCTCCACCTGGATTACGCTGGTGACTTTCTCGGTCGGCGCGCCGGTCCTGTCCAAGCGGGCCGTGACCGTGGTTGACACCGCGCACGGCGGTAACAAGAACGGCCGGCTCGACCCGAACGAGACCGCGGACCTGATGGTTCGCATCGCCAACACCGGCACGGGCCATGGGTACAACTCTCATGCCGTGCTCAGGTCCGGCGATTCTCGGCTCACGGTACTCGATTCCACCGCGAGCTATGGCCTGATTCGCGTCGGCGACAGCGCCAGCAACCCCGCCGACCGGTTCACGGTCCATGCCGACAGGTCGATTTTCCCAGAGACTCCGATACCGTGTACGCTCCGCTACTACGCCGATGGTGGCTACACGAAGGCCGAGCCGTTTACGATAGTAGTGGGCCAGTCGGGGGCGAACGACCCGATTCCGGACGGTCCGCGTATGCCGTCACGCTACTACGCCTACGACGACGTCGACAGCCTCTACGCGGCACACCCGACGTACAACTGGGTCGAGGTGAACACTGTCGGTACGCAGATACCGTTCACGAACGACAGCGCCGTCGTCGCGGTATCGCTGCCGGCTCAGTTCGGACCGCTGAAGTTCTACGGTCAGCGCTCCACGCAGATCTCGGTTTCGGCCGACGGCTGGATCTGCCCGGGCAACCACACGGCCCCGTTCAACGAGAACGGCCCGCTTCCCCACACAGGCGACGCGCCGGGCATGATTTGCGCAAACTGGGTAGCCCTGTACCCGCTCATCGGCAGCAATGGTGCCGGCCACGTGTACTACTACCACGATGCGGCCAACCACCGGTTCGTGGTCGAATACGACAGCGTTCGCTACTACTGGGACCTCAATCGCGACAAGTTCGAGATTGTCATCTACGACACGACCAATGCCACCTATACGGGCGACAACGCGATCCTCGTTCAATACATGACGGCTAGCGGCTACGCCGGCTCGACCGTCGGAATCGAGGACCCGACTGACACGATCGGCATCCAGGACCTGTACAACGGCACGTACAACAAGGCCGCGGCACCGATTGCTGCGGGCAGAGCCATCCTCTACACGACCGACCTGCCGGCTTTGAACGTTTCGGAAGGGTCCGGCCCTGCCGGAATACCGCTCAGGCTGGCGCTGGCAGTCCGTCCGAACCCGTTGCGTTCTCACACTGCGATTGAGTACGCGGTGCCGGCTTCCGGACGCGTGAGCATCAAGATCTACGACGCATCGGGCAGAGTGGTCCGAGACCTGTTAGGCGAGAACATGGCCGCGGGTCGGTACTCGGTTACCTGGGACCGGTCGGCCGCGAACGGCAAGCGAGTTGCAGAAGGTGTCTACTTCTGTAAGCTCGCAACTCCGGCCGGAACGCGGCAGCAGAAACTGGTCGTCTACAAGTAGCACGGGGAGGGACATGACCGGAATGTCGGGCATTCCGGATCGTGTCCCAGACCGCACAACATCGAAGAGGGGGCGGGCTTCGGCCCGCCCCCGCCATTCTGGGCGCGGGATTGGCAGACCCGAAGGCCGGTCGCAACTCGGCGAGCGATGATATTGACGGACAGGGTCAGGAGGGTATCATATCTAATACCCCTTAGAGTGCCAAAAGGAGTCTTCATGAGACAATTGTTCGTGTTGCTGGCTTTGGTCACTGTCCCGCTGATGGCCGGAACGGTGACGAGGACTGTGAGTTTCGACAGAGGTGACTTGCTCATCTCTCAGCAGAATGGCTATGACAATATCGCGCTACGCGGCGGTGTGACGATAGTCCAGCCCGGAGCGCCGCGCGTGCCGCGAGTGGTCGAGGCGCTGGTGATTCCTTCCGGCGCAGTGCCGACCGGCGTGGAGGTTCTGTCCGAAGAGTGGACGACGCTGCCCGGGACGTACAAAGTCGGCCCGGCACAGCCGGACGCGCCGCTGCCGGTCGCCGGAAGACCAGGGGCAGGGATGCCGAAGCACTATGGCCCCGACCCGGCGATTTATGGTTCGAGCACGCCGTATCCGAGCACGACGGTGCGGCTGTCCGGCTCGGGCACGATGGCCGGATACAGCATCGCGCATGTCGAAATACACCCGGTGCGGTACATCCCCACCAGCGGAGTGCTGCAGGTGTTGTCGAGGATCAGCTACCGCCTTACGTATGAGGACGGGATGTCCGCAGCCGTGGCGACCGCGAAGCAGCGGATGCAGTTCGGCGACGTAGTCCGAACCATGGTGAGGAACCCGAACGACGTTGACCGGTGCGCGCCCGCGGTGCGGCCGGCTGCGTCGCTCTCGCTTCCGTCCGGCCACTACGATTACGTCGTCATTACCGACGCGACTCAGGATACGGTTTTCTGGCGCCTGGCCAATTGGAAGACGCAGAAGGGCGTGAACGCCAAGGTAGTGAGAGTCGACTCGATTTACGCGAGCTACTCGGGCTACGACAACCAGGAGAAGATTCGCAACTTCATCAAGGACGCGTATGCGACGTGGGGCACGATGTACGTGCTTCTGGGCGGCCAGGGCGATTACGCGACCAGCGGGCAGAACATCATCCCGACCCGCAAGTGCTGGTACGTGGTCGTCGATGGCAACGACAACGATACGATGCCCTGCGACCTCTACTACGGTGGGCTGAACGGCAACTGGGACGCGAACGGCAATCACGTCTATGGCGAGACCGGGGATTCGACCGACATGTACGCCGACGTGTACGTGGGCCGGGCCCCGACCTACAACGTGGCGACAGCTCAGACTTTCGTCAATAAGGTCATCAAGTACGAGCAGAACCCGCCGACCGGCTTCATCAAGAAGATGATTCTGCCGACCGGCATCCTCTGGAGCAGCTACGAAGAAAGACCGGGCCAGGAGTCCATCGCCCGGATGACGCCGTCCGGCTGGTCCGATCAGAAGCTTTACGAGCGGGCCGGAACGCTTTCTCACGATGCCGTCAGGGACTCAGTGAACGCCGGGGTCGGTATGGGACACTGGATCGGTCACGGCAACGAGAGCGGCATCTACCTGAACGGCGGCACGGTGCCGTTCTTCGTGTCCGACGACGCCGACACTCTGCACAACGGCGACAAGACCGGTATTGCCGTGTCCATTGCCTGCGACTGCGGGGCGTGGGACTGGGTACCCGGGGGCGACTGCCTCGCCGAACACATGGTGATGCGATCCGGCGGCGGCTTCATTGCTGCCATCATGAATACCCGTTACGGGTGGGGCGCCACCGACCAGGGCGGCAATTACGTGTTCGGCCCGTCCGAGCGACTCGATACGACGTTCTACGCCGGGGTTCTGGAATACAACAAGCCGCACATCGGCCAGTCGCTCGCCCGAGCGAAGGCCTGCTGGGCGCCGTACGCCGACTCGCTCTACCAGTACGACATGCAGCGTTACAACATCTATGACCTGAACCTCATCGGCGACCCGGAGACGCCGCTCTGGACCGCGGAGCCCACGCCCCTCACTGTGTCGCATGCCCAGGTCATCAACATCGGCAACAACATTCCCTTCCCGGTCACGGTCACGGCTTCAGGCTCGGCGGTGGAATCGGCTCTGGTGTACTGCCGCAAAAGCACGGAGGTGGATGTCAAGGGCTACACCAACGCCAGCGGACAGGTGACGCTGTACGTGTCGCCTCAGACTCCCGGGCAGATGTTCGTGACCGTGAACGCTCACAACCACTACATCTACCAGGATACTGTGACGGTAATCTCCAGCACGCGCTACGTGTCCTACCTGCGTTCGAGCGTTTCTGACCCAACGCCCGGCGGCAACAACGACTCCATCCTCAACCCGGGCGAGACGGTCAAGATACCGACCTGGGTCAAGAACTGGGGACAGCAGACCGCGAACTCGGTCACCGGCAAGCTCAGGACTTTCAACCCGAACGCCCAGATCACCGATTCGGTCAAGACGTTCGGCAATATCCCCGCGGGTGAGTCGGTCTCCACCGGCTCGAACGGTTACGGTCTGCACGTGAGTTCCGGCCTCGCCAACGGCTATGCTGTCGTCTGCTCGCTCTACTGCACGGATACGCTTCACTCGACCTGGGTTTCGACCGTGACCCTCACCGTCGGCACTCCGGTACTGTCCGAGCGGGCGGTCACCGTGGCTGACACGGCGCACGGCGACAACCACAACGGCCGGCTCGACCCGAACGAGACCGCCGACCTGATAGTCAGCGTCGCCAACAGCGGCCTCGGCCATGGGTACAACTGCCACGCAACACTGCGGTCGGGTGATTCGCGGCTCACGGTGCTCGATTCTACGGGGACCTGGGGCTATGTCCGCAGAGGCGACAGCGCCAGCGACAACGCTGACCGTTTCACCGTCCACGCCGACAAGTCAATTCTCCCGGAGACACCGGTGACCTGCACGCTCCATTACTACGCGGACGGCGGCTACACCAGGACCGAGCCCTTCACGATAGTCGTGGGCCAGACGCTCATGACCGACCCGGTCCCGGACGGCCCGCGTACGCCCATAGCCTACTACGCCTACGACGAGTGCGATACCGGGTACGCCGAGCACCCGACCTACAACTGGGTCGAAGTGAGCGGAGTCGGGACGCGGATGAGCTTCGTGCAGAATGACACCGTGAACCTGTTCAGCCTTCCTGCTGCCTTCGGGCCGTTCAAGTTCTACGGGCAGCGCTACACCCAGCTCGGTATCTCAGCCGACGGCTGGATTGCCTGCGGCAACTACATCGACGGCAACTTCACCAATGAGCAGTTGCCCAGTAGTTCGGCTCCGAGGGCCGCCATGTTTCTGAACTGGGACGACCTGGATCCGGCGACCGACGGCTCCGGTTACGTCTACACCTATCACGACACCGCCAATCATCAGCTCATCATCGAGTATGACTCGGTCGCATACTATGGTACGAGCACCGTCGACAAGTTCGAAGTCATCCTCTACGACACGACGAGAGCTACCTCCAGCGGCGACAATGCCTTCCTCGTTCAATACCAGACCGACAATGGCGGATACGCGAGCTCAACCCTGGGAATCCAGGACCAGACCCAGGCCATCGGTATTCAGAACCTGTACAACGGGACCTACCACAAGGCCTGCGAGCCGATTGCCGCAGGCAGGGCGATCTTGTACACGACCGACCAGCCGACGGCCGCTGTTGCCGACCAGCAGT
Organism: bacterium; assembly: GCA_035505375.1. Classification (NCBI taxonomy): domain Bacteria; species bacterium. The sequence goes on from DATJQV010000058.1 coordinate 24,446, forward strand.
CCGCCGCGAGCCTGCCGGTCAAGCTGACGCTCGGCGTCTTCCCGAATCCGCTGCGCTCACGCGCCACCATTGCCTACGCGCTGCCGGCCGCGGGACACGTGAGCATCAAGGTCTACGACGCCTCGGGCAGAGTGGTTCGCGACCTCTTGGGTAAGAACGTGGCTGCGGGCCGGTACTCGGTCACCTGGGACCGCTCGGCCGCCAACGGCAAACGGGTCGCGGCGGGCGTGTACTTCTGCAAGCTCGCGACTCCGGCCGGGACGCGGCAGCAGAAGCTGGTGGTTCCCGAGTAGCACGGGGAGGGACATGACCGAAATGTCGGACATTTCGGATCGTGTCCCAAACCGCGGATAACATCGAACAGGGGCGGGCTTCGGCCCGCCCCTTTGTTACATTCTGAACCGTCCCGCATGAACTGACAAAGCACTCCATCCGGCCGGACCTCGACCTCAGCCTCGACCTTGTCCCAAAACAGCGCCTCCGCAGGCATGCATGAGTAGGGACCGGCAGGCGTCCGCCTCTGACAAGACTTGAACGTGCTGATTGACATAAGAGGGGCCACGGCTAAGATACGCCCAACGGGGGTGCCGAGATGGGCGGAGCGCGAGGTCCGCGCTGCCGCAGTCTTCTCGACACCAATCCGTCTGAGTTCGGCTCAGAACGGAGGTAAATGTGTTGAGCGTCCGCT
>DATJQV010000059.1 GCA_035505375.1 bacterium
GCACGGAAGCCTACGGGAAGTCGTCTCCGGACTCAGCACCGTCGACGCGATCCAACGCCGGATGACAGCTTACGTCCGTCTGCATGCACCTTTCACCTGCAATAGCCCCGATTTTCAACAGCATTGATGCCACGCTCCCACTATATTACACAAACGGGATCTGGAATGAGCGATGAAAATGCTGCTCTCCACCCGTGGCTGAAGGACTCGCGGCGTGCCGTCCGGTTCCGACCACTGCAAACTGCCTGCTGGTCTGGTCACTCACGCCAGCGAACCTGCGCCCTCGCCTCCTCGACTTCATCTCTAATCACTAACCCCCAGCACCTTTCCTGCACACCGCCAGCTCCGCCGCAAACAACCTACTTGGCGCGGCGGATCAGAAACTGAGGACGTGTCCCTCCCCCTTGACAGAAACGCGAAGGGCGACTTGCGCCGCCCTCGATCCAGTCGAACGCCTGCGCCTAGCGTCTGTATCCGATGAACGAAACAGAGTTGCCCCGATTGGCAACATAGACACCGGAACCATCCGGCAGGCTGGCCGCGCCGTAGGGTGTGCTGCCGACGCCGACGGTCTTGACGACGGTGTTGTCCGATGTGCGGATGATCTCCACGCTATTGGCGTCCCGGTTTGTCACGTAGACATATTGCCCGCCTGGTAACGCAGTGAGGCCGCACGCCCGGCCAGCGGACACCGGGATGCTGTCTACGACGTGATTATCCGACGTGCGAATCACCATCACCGGCGCGCCGTATTCGTACCGGCTGACGTAGACATAGTCGCCGTCCGGCAGGACCGCAAGCCGATGAACTGAGGCGCCGGCATCGATTGTCCTGACGACTGTATTGTCCGAGGTCCTGATGACATAGACCAGACCGGAATAGGAGCAGGTCACGTAGACGAACTGCCCGTTGGGCAGGGCGCCGATGCCGCAGGGCTCGGCCCCGACCGGGATGTTGGTTACGACCGAGAAGTCCGAGGTGCGGATGACGGCCACCTTGTTGGTGGGGTTGCCCAGCGCGATGTAGATGTACTCGCCATTCGGCAGGCACGCGACGCCGCGCGGGGCGTCGATCAGGTCGACGCTGTCAATGACGGTGTTGTCGGAAGTGCGGATGGAGTAGAGGCGGTCCGGGGCGTTCGGGTGATACTCATCGAAGCTGCCGACGTATACGTGTCGCCCGTCCGCGTCGCAGTCGATATGCGTTGGGCCGCACGCGATGTGCAGGGTATCGACGATGACATTGTCCGAAGTCCGCATGACGTAGACGGCGTCATCGTACTCGCCGGTGATGTAGACCCGACCGGTGTTGCGCGGGCAGACCAGGTTCTGGGGATGGCCGTCGGTCGTCGGGATGCTTGCGACGACCGTGTCCGGGTACACGCTGCGTTTTCCTGCTCTCCTGCCGCCTCCGGGCGAAGCCGGTCCTACCAGATCGAGATAGTCGATGCCGAACATGTACGACTGGACCGCTTTGGGGTTGCTGCCCACGATGCGGAATTCCAGCGTGTGCTGGCCCTGCTTGAGCGCGTGACTGCCCATGTCCAGGGGACCGGTGGTGGTCACTCCGTGCGAGTTACCGTCTGTGGGCCGACCGTTGTACAGGTCCAGGGGTTCGCCCAACTTGCGGCCATCCAGATAGCACTGCTCGATGCCGTAGTCGTTGGCCTTGGTCAACTGGAGTTTCACTTCATATGTGCCCGTCGTCGCTACGTCGAAGCCCAGCTCAAGCCTGTCACCTAGCTTGGTGTTGCGCCACCACAGGTGAGCGCCACCGCTCCACGAGCCCGCCCACCTTTGGTCGGAAGGCTGCCGGCCTGCGGTGCCGCCCGTCACGTGCAGGATCTTCATGTCTTCGCCCTCGAACCGAATGACGCCCGGCGGAGGAGGAGGGTACGTCGGAGGAACGCGTGGCGGGGGCCCGGGCGGGATGTTCTGGGGCCTTGCCTCCGGTCTGACCCAGACCTCACCCGTGCGGGTGATAAGGCCGGTCCGCGAGTTTACCACGCGGGCCATGACCTTCAGGCCGCCATCCATATGCGCGACCGTGCCTGCTACGATTCCGGAGAGCCGGAATACTCTGACTAAGTTGCGTCGGGCAGTAGTGTCCATCACCGCGGCCCGCGTTGGCGCGACAACACCGAGAAGCTGCGCGACCGCCTCGCGCTCGACTACCCGGCACCGGCCGGAACTGGTCAGAAACGCTTCCAGCGCTTCGGCCATGTAGGCGTCCGTATCGCTTACTGAGCCGTTCAGTTCCTCGAAGGGCGTGACCGCCAGTCGAGGCAGGGACTCGCAATGGGTGCTGTCGGTCAGCATCTGGGCGAGAGCCGCGAGAGCCGAATCCAGTCCCGCTGCCGGCCTTGGCTCGGCCGGTGCTGGGATATGGGCTCTGAATCTGTAAGGAGGTGTCGGTACCATTAGCAGGGAGTCCAACCGCTGCCTGGGGCCGTCCTCGAGCACTCCCTGCTCGCTTTCGGCGGACGGAGCATCCCGAACCACGGTTTCCGTCGCACGTCCAGACGACAGGACCGTCAGGCACAGGCAGAGGATAACCGGCGTCAACACAGATAGCTTCCTCACAAGACCTCCTTTGGGCGAAGGCAAACCATCCACAGAATGGCAGCCTGGGTGGAACATGCGGCCTGCACGAGGCCCTCAGGGCCACCTATTACCATATACGCGGCTCTTGGAACTCCCTCCAGCATTCAGTGTCGGATTCCCGGAACATCGGGCGGGGGTGTCAAATGGCGCACGGGGCAGATGTCCGGGCGGAATTGGGGCGCGGTCGATGCCATGTGAGGCGTGTCGGGGCCGTGATCGGGGAGCTGCCTGCATTGAGTCCTGCTCCTGACATGCCTAGAAACCCCTCGAACGGAAGTAGTCTAGAGCGGTCGAGTACTTTCGAGCACGGGTTAGTTCGCCCAGCCGCGCCCAACGTTCTTGCTGAGCGACTAGGAACGAGTGGGCTGCACGGGCCTCCTCATCGAATGGGAGTCTAAGCACGGAGGCGTCTTTCTTCACCTTTTCGCCCAGGTAGTCTAGTATGAACGCCCGATCAGCGGCATCCCGCGACACGAGTCGGCTTGCCTCTTTGGCCAACGCCCGTTCCATGATGTAGTCGCCCGTGTTTGGCAGGGCCAAGGCGCTGTCGATGACGCCTAGCAGCCCCGGGCCCACAACTACTCTCAGGGAATCCGCTATCCGTGATTCCAAGTGGTTTCCGGCGCAGAGCGCGTGGCCGTACGCTTCCCCAGGACTCAGGTTGGCACCGACCTCGACGTCAATCCCGCCACGGAGGGGAAAGCCCTTGGCCAGCCCCTGCAGATAGAGTAGGGCTGCGCTCATCAGACCGGCCTCAACCGCTGGCATCATGAGGTGGTGGCTGCTTGTCTCATCGTGCAGCTGGGCAAACATGATTACGGTGTCGCCGAAACTCTGCGACTTGAGTTCGCTGAATGTGTAGCCCGCGTACGTCCCCGCTAGCGTCTTCTGGGCCTCCCGATACTGCCTGCACAACTCGGCCGCAGCAAGCCGCAACCAGTATATTGGTTGGACCGCTTCTTCGACCGCGGTAATGGCCTCCTGGAGTTGCGCCGCTTCGGAGTATGGACCATGAGCGCGCCGCAGAATATCCTTTTGTCCGAGCACGTCCAGGTACGTCATGAAGTAGAGCCGTCCACGTATGTCGCCCGGCTGTGTCAGGCCAGCCTCTTTGATGAATTCGTGATCGAACGTTCGGCCAGCCATTCGGAGTGCTTTACGCCCTGCCGACGGCAAAACGCGCGTAGCCAGACGGAGAAGGAGCGCCCAACGTGTTCCGCGCCTCCATCACAGGCAGACCAGACTCAGGGTCTGACATATCGCCGGATTGTAGCTCAAGGCGGATTGGAGTCAATGGAAGAGGAACAAGGTTTCATGAGGTAGAAAGAGAGATCGAGATGCGGGCACCCGATAATTCAGAAATCAGAGACCAGATACCAGAATGCAGAAGTGATAGAAGAGGGGTCCAGGATTCAAGGATTCAAGGGATCGAGTGACGGGCAATCCCTTCGGAGCTTCGTGCCTTGGTGTCTTGGTGGTAGAGCTTGGTTCCGGACTTGGCGATCTTGGCGTCCTTGGCGGCTAACCCATTTTTGATTGACGACTTTGGATTGCCGGACCGGTATCCGAAGCGGAGATCGGTTGGCGGCTAGCGGGTTACGAGCGGTCGGTCAGCGGTTTCGGCCCTTGCGGGCCGGTCGGTCGCAGACGGCCAGCGCGTCGGGTTCTTGCTCAATGCCGGCAAGTCGGTACGAGAACTCGGCGACGTCAGTCTGCTGCTTGGCGTGCTCAATCGTCATGCTGACCACGCGGCCGGCATCGTCGAGTTCGACCAGAACGTTCTCGTTCAGGTCGTGTGTCTCAACGATCTTTCTGTCACTGAAGTCAACCAACAGGGTGTCGGTGTCCTGAAAGTACTTTACCTTCATCTCGTCCTGAAGTGCTGCATGAACTTCATTGCTGAAGTATATCTGCACGAGCCGCACTAGTCGAGGTCTATCGGCTGGCAGGGATAGGATACGAGGGTCGAGTGGGGACAATCGAAGCCAGATGTCAGAAGCTAGAAGTCAGAAGTGATAGTTCAGGCTACGCGGACATTGGCGGACTTGGCGGTTAACCCATTCTTGATTGACGATTGCCGATTTTGGATTGCCGGATCGGTATCCGAAGCGGGGATCGGTTGGCGGTTAGCGGGCCACGAGCGGAAAGAAACGGGGCGGCAGGATGCCGCCCCGTTTGATGTCGATTGTGACTTACAGGCCGTACTTGGCGATTACCTCGTCCTTGGTCTTGTGCAGGATGTCGTACTTCTTGCCGATCTTGGTGAAGGCGGCAACGGCCTTGTCGATGTGCTCCGTCTCGTGTCCGGCCGAAAGCTGAACGCGGATACGGGCGAGGCCCTTGCCCACCACCGGGTAGAAGAACCCGATGACGTAGATGCCTTCGGCATACATGTCGCGGGCGAAGTCCTGGGCCAGCTTGGCGTTGTAGAGCATGATCGGCACGATGGGATGCACGCCCGGCCGGATGTCGAACCCGGCGTCGGTCATCGCCTTGCGGAAGTGCATGGTGTTGCGCTCGAGCTTGTCGCGCCGCTCGGTGGACTTGGACAGGAGGTCGATGATGGTCACGGCCGAGGCGGCGATTACCGGCGGCAGCGTGTTGGAGAAGAGGTAGGGCCGGGAACGCTGGCGGAGCAGTTCGACTATCTCCTTGCGGGAGGCGGTGAACCCGCCGGACGCGCCGCCGAGCGCCTTACCCATGGTGCTGGTGATGATGTCCACGCGGCCCATCACGCCGCAGTGCTCGTGCGTGCCCTTGCCGTGCTTGCCCATGAACCCGGTCGAGTGCGAATCGTCGACCATTACCAGGGTGTCGTACTTCTCGCACAGGTCGCAGATCTGGGGGAGCAGGGCGACGTCGCCGTCCATCGAGAACGCGCCGTCGGTCGCGAAGACGCGGAACCGGGCCTTCTGCACCTCTTCCGACTTCAGCTTCTCTTCGAGGTCGGCGAGGTCCATGTGCTTGATGATGAACCTCTTCGCCTTGGAGAGCCTGATGCCGTCAATCACCGATGCGTGGTTGAGCGCATCGGTCATGATTACATCCTCTTCCTTGAACAGGGCCTCGAACAGGCCGCCGTTGGCATCGAAGCACGACGAGTAGAGAATCGCGTCGTCGAGCCCGAGGAAGGCTGCGATCTTCGTCTCGAGCTGGCGGTGGATGTCCTGGGTGCCGCAGATGAACCGCACCGACGACATGCCGTAGCCCCAGTCGTCGAGCGCCTTGTGCGCGGACTTGACTGTCTCGGGATGGCTTGAAAGCCCGAGGTAGTTGTTGGCGCAGAAGTTCAGGACCTCCTTCTGGGGCGCGCCGGTCGGGAACTCGACGTGGATGTCGGCACCCTGCGGTCCGTAGATGTACCTTTCCTCTTTGTAGAGACCTGCTTCGCGAACGCCTTTTAGTTCGGTCTGCAGGAACTCCTTCATTTTGCCGTAGGCCATTCGGTCCTCCTTGAGTACAGGGTTCCAGGGTTCAGGGGTTCGAGGGTTCAGGCGGATGCCTCACCCTTGGCCCCTGGTTCCTTGAGCCCTTGATTCCTTTCTTCGTTGACTATCGCGACGCCGGAGCTCGTGCCGATGCGCGTTGCCCCGGCCTCAATCATCTTCAGGGCGGTGGCGTAGTCACGGATGCCGCCCGCGGCCTTCACTCCAATCCTGCCCGCCGCCGTACGGGCAAGCAATAACACGTCCTCGACCGTGGCGCCGCCGGTCGAGAAGCCCGTGGAGGTCTTCACGAACGACGCGCCGGACTCGACCACCAGCCTCGTCGCCCGCGCCTTCTCTTCTTCGGTCAGCAGGCCGGTCTCGATGATGACCTTCACCGGGCGGTTCTGAGCCGCGTCCAGCACCCGGTGGATGTCCGAAACCACCATCTCGTCCGCGCCCGCCTTTAACCAGCCGATGTTCATCACCATGTCCAGCTCGTCGGCCCCGAGATTCACCGCGGCCGCAGCCTCTGCCGCCTTGGCCTCGCGCAGCATCGCGCCCAGTGGGAACGCCACGACGGTGCAGACTCTTACATTGGTTCCTTCCAACCGTCTGCGGCACAGCGGGACGTAACACGAATTGACGCAGACGGCGGCGAACCCGTACTCAGCCGCCTCCGCGCATAGCTGTTCAACCTGCGCCGGCACTACCTCGGGTTTGAGCAGCGTATGGTCAATCAGCCGGGCAATCCCCATGTGATCTATCCTACCATAACGGCCGGACGACTCAAGCCCTGCCGCTGACCGAATTCCGCCCGGCATTGACTCCCTGCGTCGGGACCATACGATTAGCTGCCATGTCCGGCACACGGCAGGACGCCCCCAGACTTCTTGAAAACCCCGACTGGCGTCGACGGCCCCGGCCAGGCAGCAGCGCGCTGCTGCTCGCGGCGGTCGGCTGCCTCGGCATTGCAACTCAGATAGTCGTTCTGCGCGAACTGATGGCTGCGTACGGCGGCAACGAACTCTCGGCCGGCGTCACGGTCGCGGTCTGGATTCTCTGCGAGGCACTCGGCGCCTGGCTTGCCGGGAGCGCTCGTGCATCGTTCATCGTTGAGCGCACGACGTTTCTTTGCGCCCTCTCCGTTATCTGCTCCCTGATTTCGGTGCCGGCCGCGGTACTGGCGCGGCCGCTGCTTGGAGTTCTGCCCGGCGAGACTCTGTCGATTCCGCTGCTGCTGCTCGCGACATTTGCGGTCGTGTTCTTGCCCGCGGCATCGCACGGCGCGCTATTCGTGGCCGCGGCGGCCATTCACGCTCAGCCGGCTCCGGACGCCGGGCCGATAGCCGGTGGCGTCGGCTCCGCCTATGTGTGGGAGGGGATTGGAACGGCGCTGGCCGGACTTGTCTGTTTCCTTCTGCTCAACCGAATGCCATCGCTTTCGATGGTCGCGCTGTCGGCGCTGCCGCTTGTCGCGGCTGCGGGATTCGGACAAGGACGGCCACGGACGAAATGGACGATGTGGACCCTCGGATTGGGAGTGCTTGCCTTGCTGGTGCTAGGACTGCCGGCCGAGAAGTTGGCGTGGGGCGCGGCCTGGCGCGGGCAGCGGGTCACAGCGATCGCCAATTCGCCCTATGGCAAGATTGTCCGGCTCGAACGGGCCGGCCAGCGGATTGTCCTCTACGACGGCCTGCCGGTCGCCACCGCACCGACTACCGGGACTGAACGGGTTGAGGAGCTCGCGCTGCTGCCGGTGCTCTGCCATCCCGCCCCCCGCCGCGTCCTCGTGCTCGGCCAGGACCTGGCCATCCCGATCACGCTTGCACGCTTCCGCCCGGACATCGAGGTCACGACCGTCCAGCTCGACCCGGCCATGATGCGGGCCGTTCTTTCCGTCCTCGCGACCGATACCTCCGTCGGAATGAATCCATCGACGGCCGGCGCCCCATCGTTCTCATACCGGATCGCGGACCCGCTCGAATTCCTCGGTCGGCCTCTACGGCACCGGTCGGATAGTATGACCTCCGGTGACTACGATTGCATAATACTGACCGACGCGGCGCCAACCAGTCTCGGCGCGAGCCGGTTGTTCACGGCCGAGTTCTACCGGCTCTGCCGTTCGCGCCTCGCGCCCGGCGGAATACTGGCGGTTGCCGGACCGGGAAACCCGGCCAGCCTGTCCCCGGACCTGGTGGCGCTCATTTCCACCAGGCAGCAGACCATCATGACCGCATTCAGATACGCCCTGCCAGTCGCGGCCGACTTCCCACTCCTGCTTGCATCCGACCGCCGGCCGGCCCTCGAAGCCGCGACCCTGTTCCCGCGACTTGCGCGACTTTCACTTTCACCAAGGATGCTCGACTCGGCCTACCTCGCCGCTTTGCTCGACCCGTTTCGGCAGCGGCTGTTGGCCGCGCAGATCGACATCGGTTCATCACGTCTCGCTGTCGGCCTCGGTGCCCCCAGTCGGACAGCGCGACTATCGACATCAGTCGTCCCACGAGAATTCTTCTTGAACATGGTGCGGGAGAACCGGCTGGTCTCACCCGGGTTCGGAGCGCTTTACGAGAGACTCGGTGGCATGTCGCCGGATGTTCTGCCTCTTCTGATGGCAGCGCTGCTCCTTGTCGGCCTGGTCGGAGCACTCTACCGCCGCCGCCGTGCGTTGGCGACGGCGGATCCTGCCGGATACTTCAGCCGTGGGTTTGCGGTTCTGACCTCCGGGTTTTCGGGAGCGTCGGTATCGTCGCTGCTCGTGTTTACCTGGCAGGTCCGGTTCGGCTCGGTCTTTTCAGGCGTCGCCCTCCTGGTGACAGCGTTCATGCTCGGAACCGTGCTGGGCGGTCTCGTCGGTACGCGCTTATCACCCGTGCGTCGTTCGTCATTCCTTGCTTGTGCGTTCACCGGCTCCGACCTCGCACTTGCGTCCTGCGCAGCCGCGACTCTGCTTCTGATCCGGAGTGGCCAGCAATGGTCCTTGCTGCTCGGCAACGGCATCGCGGGCGCCTGCCTCGGATTTCAGTTCGCCGCGGCCGGCAGCGCCGCCACCCACGGAAAAGTGTCTTCTGCCCCCCGTCGCGCTGCCGGCGTGCTGACCGGACTTGATCTCACCGGCGGCAGCCTCGGCGGAATACTGACCGCGCTGGTGATCGTACCCGTTCTAGGGCTCGGCGCGGCAGCGCTGTTCGCGGGTGGAATCAAGCTCGCCAGCGCGCTCGTTCAGTCGGTAGGTGCTCGTCCCGGTTCGCAGCCCCGAGTTGACACCTTGCCTCATGCTCCATAGAATGGCCGGGTGAAGACTCCCCTGATTCTGGTACTTTTTGCCTTCTTTACTGCGGCGACGGCCGCCCAAAGCTCGTCCTCAGCGGCCAACGGCGCGTCGTCCGCAGGCGCGACCGGGCTCAGCGAGTCGCAAGTCCTCAAGCTACCCGGGGTCGAAAGCCCGATCATCTCCGACCAGTACTATTTGGCGCCCGGCGACCGCCTTCAGGTCACGGTGCAGGGCAGCGTCGCCTATTCGTACGAGGCGCTGGTGACGTACGAAGGCAAAGTGGACATCAGCATCCCGGTCAAGGATGAGAAGCAAGAGGTGATTGACGTCATTCCGGTTTCCGGGCTCACGCTGGCCCAGGCCCAGGATACCCTCACGATGGTCATGTGCCGGCTCTTCAAGACCGCCAGAGTGAAGTTGACTCTGATCGGCCTGCGTTCCGGCATCGTATTCGTGACCGGCGAGGTCAGAAGCCCTGGCGCGTACGACGCTCTGCCGGTAGAGCGCGTCTCGCAGATCATCACCCGGGCCGGCGGCATCGCGCCGCTCGGCAGCCGGACTCACATCAAACTAATCCGGGGCGGCGTCGTCTACTCCATCGTCGACATCGAGCGGTTTGAGGTAAGTGGCGATCTGAACGCCAACCCGTATGTGCAATCGGGCGACGTCATCCAGATACCCACGGTTGAGGGACTGGCGACGGTGAAAGGAGCGGTATTTGGCCGGGGTGAGTCCCGCTTGCGCGCCCCCACGATCGATGCCCCGGATCTGACGAGAGAACGGACAAGTGAGGGCATCTACGAACTAACACAGGGCGCGCGAGTGTCCGACGTGATTACCCAGGCCGGCGGCATCACACCGTGGGCAGACCTCACCGGCAGCTACATCGATCGGCTGGTGGTCGGCGGCAGCGGCGCACGCAAGAGGATACCAATTGACCTCCGCCGCATCATATTTGAGAGAGACTCGGCTGACGATATCGACATGGCTAACTTCGACGTCGTCGTGGTACCGGCCTTCGATACGCTGGTCTACGTCGAGGGTGAAGTCACGAAACCGGGCCCGTTTCCATACTACGCGGGCCTGAAGGCCGATAACTACGTCGGTCAGGCCGGTGGCCCGACCATCTACGCCAGCTTAAGATCAATGTACGTGCTGCGTTCGGGCCGGCGCGTTTCCGGACGCATCAACCCGGTCGTGGAGCCGGGCGACGTGGTGATGATACCGCGCGTCGGGCTGAAGTGGTGGCAGGACTACGTGCCGATAATCGGCGCTGCTGCCTCCGCCGCCACTATCTTGGCGACGCTCAAGGCGTTTAGCATCATATAGCCAGGCCGCCCGAACAGTCAGACTCGACCAACCCGTCCCAACTTACGGACGCGCCGCGCGTGTCGGCCCCCGGCGAACTCGGTCGCGAGCCACGTCCGCGTAATCCGCCGCGCCTCCTCGCCGGAGATGACGTCGGCGCCCATGCAGAGCACGTTCGATTCGTTGTGTTCGCGCGACAACCGCGCGAGCCGTACACTGTCGACCAAGGCAGCGCGCACGCCACGCACCTTGTTCGCGGCAATGGACATACCGATCCCGGTTGAACATATCAGGATGCCGCGGTCGGCCCGGCGCCGTGCCACGGCACGGGCGACCTTGAAAGCGTAGTCCGGGTAGTCGACGCGGTCCGGGCTGGCCGGTCCGTAGTCGACGACGTCAACGCCGCGCGCGGCCAGCCAGCGCTTCAGTTCCTCCTTGAGCCGGAAGCCGCGGTGGTCCGCGCCGAGCGCGACCTTCACGGCCGGAGAGGGCTGAGGGATGAAGGATGAAGGCGGCCGTTTCCTGGCTTCAGCCTTTCCCGTTTCATCCCTTCCTCTTTCATCCTTACCGGACGAATGTCAGCCAGTTGTACTTGTCCGGCTTCTTGCCGTCGATGATGGCGAAGAATTCCTGCTGCAGGTGCTTGGTGATCGGCCCGCACTTTCCCGCGCCGATGGTGATCTTGTCCACCGAACGGATCGGCGTCACCTCGGCGGCGCTGCCGGTGAAGAAGACTTCGTCGGCAATGTAGAGGAACTCACGCAGCATCATCGTTTCGATAACGGTGTACCCGAGCTCGCGGGCGAGGGTAATCACCGTGGCCCGGGTGATCCCGGGCAGCACGGTCGCGTGCAGCGGCGGCGTGTGGATGACTCCGTCCTTGACGATGAACAGGTTCTCACCCGAACCCTCGGAAAGGAAGCCGTTGACGTCGAGCGCGATGCCCTCGACGAACCCGTACTTGATGGCTTCCATCTTGATGAGCTGCGAATTCATGTAGTTGGCGCAGGTCTTCGACATCGCCGGGAACGTATTCGGCGCCATCCGGTTCCACGACGACACCATCACATCAACCCCGGAGTCCAGCGCTTCCGGCCCCAGGTACTTGCCCCAGTACCAGGTAATCAGCGCGACGTCCACCGGGCAGGTGAACGGATTGACACCCAGTTCGTAGTACCCGCGATAGACGATCGGCCGGATGTAGCACTCCTCAAGCTCGTTCTTCTTGACGAGGTCGATCATCGCCTGGTTCGTCTGTTCCTTCGTGAACGGGATATCCATACGGTAGATCTTCGCCGAGTTGAACAGCCGGTCGGTGTGTTCCTTCTGTCGGAAAATGGCCGGCCCCTTCGGGGTCTTGTAGCAACGGATGCCCTCAAACACGCCCGAGCCGTAGTGAATCACGTGCGAGCAGATGTGGATGTTCGCGTCCGCCCACGGCACGTACTTGCCGTTTATCCAGACGAACTTCGACTTCGTTTCCTCAAGACCCATGTTGCCTCCTGCCTAAGTAAAAGCGGGGCCCTCGGCCCCGCCGTGTGCAATCCATATCGAGAATCAGCAGTAATGCCATTTTCTGTACCTTCAGCCGCAACCCGGTGCTCTAATCGAAACCGAAGTCCGCCCTTCGGCGTTCGACATTCGGCATTTGCGGATGCTGGCGAAGGGAGTCGAACCCCTGACACTCGGATTATGATTCCGATGCTCTACCAACTGAGCTACGCCAGCGGGACGTTCATTCTAGCCATGCGGCCCGAACTGTCAAACCCAACCCGCCGCGCGGACGCGCAAGGACAAAGCAACGCGGAAAGCATGCAAATCCGAACTTCGGCCTTCCTGCTTTCGTCCTCTTGCTTTGTCCTTACTATTTTGTCCTTTGTACTTCCATGAGTATACTTGGATATGCTCAAGACCGGTTCCAAGCCCCTGATTCTCCTGACCAACGACGACGGCGTCGAGGCCCAGGGCATCAAAGACCTGCACGCCGGGCTGAAGGGCCTGGGCAGGGTCTGGGTCATCGCGCCGGCCGTGAACCAGTCCGCTGCCAGCCATTCGTTCACCCTGCGCAAGCCCATCAAGGTCTGGCGCCTGCGGCCGCACTGGCTCGCGGTCCACGGCACGCCGACCGACTGCGTGCTCGTCTCGCACCACGGCATCCTGAAACGCGAAATCGACCTCGTCTTCTCCGGCATCAACGACAGCCCCAACCTCGGCGACGACGTGCTCTACTCCGGGACGGTCGCCGCCGCAATCGAAGGCACGATGCTCGGCATGCCCTCGGTCGCAGTCTCCTACCTCAAGACCGGAGAGAACCGCGACACCACCATCCGGTTCCTGCGCCGGCTCGTGCCCCTGCTGCTCGACGGCATCCTGCCGACCAAGACGCTCCTGAACGTCAACATCCCGGCCGGCGAGGTCAAAGGCGTGAAGGTCACCCGGCTGGGCAAGCGCATCTACAAAGACATGGCAATCAAAGGCACCCTGCCGGACGGCGGCATCTCGTGGACGATTGACGGCGAATTGGCGTTCGAGGGGAGCGAGGGCACGGACTTCGAGGCGGTCTATTCGGGATACATCTCGGTCACGCCGCTCCACCTGGACATGACGCACCACGCCGAGATCGAACGCTTGCAGAAGGCGTTCGAAGGACTGAGCCTGAAAGGATGAAGGGGCGACGAAGGAAACCCCAATTCCCAAGTCCCAATGACCAGTCAATGACGAAGGGACAGAGCGCGGTCATTTGAACATTGGGGTTTGATTGGGAATTGGCGCTTGGTCATTGGTCATTCTGAGTTCTGCCTTTTGACTTGCCCCGCGCCGTCCCTATAATTCCGCTGGAGCAATCATGACACGAACTGAAGCTTACGACCTCGTGACGTCGATGGTCACGAACCGGAATCTCCTGAAGCACATGCTCGCTACCGAAGCGTGCCTGCGCGGGCTCGCCCGCAAACTCGGCGAGGACGAAGAAAAGTGGGGACTCGCCGGTCTGCTCCACGACGTGGACTATGACCAGACGAAGGATGATACGTCCAAGCACGGGTACGTAGGCGCTGAGATTCTGGCCCAGAAGGGCGTGGAACCGGACATCATCCAGGCCGTGAAGGCGCATGTCTGCGCCGTGCCGATTCAATCAAGACTCGACCGCGCGCTCTATGCCTCTGACCCTATCACCGGACTCATTGTCGCCGCCGCGCTGATGCACCCGACGAAGAAGCTTGCGAACGTGGACGCCGATTTCATCCTGCGCCGGTACAAAGAGAAGAAGTTCGCGGCCGGGGCCAACCGCGAACAGATTGCCACCTGCTCCGAGCTCGGGCTGTCGCTGGAAGACTTCACGACCATTTGCGTCGCCGCAATGCAGGGCATCGCCCCTGACCTGGGACTCTAGGTGTCAGACCCGCTCTGCCTGCAGGATATCGTTGCCCGGCTCCAAGGCTACTGGGCCGCGCGCGGCTGCGCGGTCGTGGCGCCCTACAATTCCGAAGTCGGCGCGGGCACGTTCAACCCGGCCACGTTCATCCGCGTGCTGGATTCCAGACCCTGGAACGTCGTCTACATCGAACCGTCCAAGCGACCGCGCGACGGCCGCTACGCCCAGAACCCGCTACGGGTCCAGCAGTTCTGGCAACTCCAGGCCGTCCTCAAGCCCGCGCCCGCTGACGTCCAAGACCTGTACCTCAGAAGCCTCGAGGCCATCGGCATCGACCTGAAGAAGAACGACATTCGGTTTACGGAGGACGACTGGGAGTCGCCGACCCTTGGCGCGTGGGGACTCGGCTGGCAGGTCGAACTCAACGGCATCGAAATCAGCCAGTTCACCTACTTCCAGCAGTGCGGCTCGATTGACCTGAAGGTCATCCCGGTCGAGCTTACCTACGGGCTCGAACGCATCGCCATGTTCGTGCAGAACGTTGACTCCATCTTCAACGTGAAGTGGAACGACACGCTGACCTGGGGCGATGTCTACCGCCAGAACGAAGAGGAATTCTCCAAGTTCAACTTCGAGGAAGCCGACGTCCCGCTCTACCGCGAGATGTTCGACAAGTTCGAATCAGAAGCCCAGCGCCTGCTCAAGCTTGGCCTCGTCTATCCAGGCTACGACCATGTCATCAAGTGCTCGCACTTCTTCAACCTGCTCGAGGCGCGCGGCGCCATCAGCGTCTCCGAGCGCCAGAATTACATCGCCCGTGTCCGCCGCCTCGCCCGCCTGACCGCAACTACCTACCTCGCCAAGGTCGAACCGGAACCGAAGCCGGCCTGACCTCCGACCGCACTTCTGACTTCTGCAATCTCGTCTCTGGCTTCTGACTTCTTCTGCCCTGAACTCCCGCCTTTCCGTATTCCTCCTCCATCCCCTCCTCCCGCTCCCTCTTGCACTTCTCGCAGTCTTGAGTAAAATTACTCATGGTATTGAGTAAACGGGGTGACGGTGGCGGGTATGTTCGCCCGCATGCCGCGGTGCTAGGCAAGCGTCTCGCCGAACCCCGGCGATTCATCCAGGTCGTTGCCGGACCGCGCCAAGTCGGAAAGACTACGCTGGTACGTCAGGTGCTCGCGAACCTCGGCACACCGTCGTCGTACGTCTCGGCCGATGAACCCTCCCTGCGCGGCAGCGACTGGGTCGCCCAGCAATGGGACGCCGCCCGGCTATCGGCCCGAACTGCCGGCCGCAGGGGAGCGGTGCTGGCCCTGGATGAAATCCACAAGGCGCCGGGCTGGTCCGAGTCAGTAAAGCGCCTGTGGGACGAAGATGCTGCCGAGCGTCTGCCGCTCCGGGTCGTCATTCTCGGCTCGGCCCCGCTGCTGATGCAGCAGGGCCTGGGCGAGAGCCTGACCGGCCGGTTTGAGGTCATCTACCTGCCTCATTGGTCGTTCACTGAGATGCGGGATGCCTTCGGGTTCGACCTTGGCCGCTATCTCCGGTTCGGCGGCTACCCTGGTGCGGCCGCGCTGACTCAGGACCCGGAACGCTGGCGTCGCTACATACTCGATGCCATCGTCGAAACCACGCTCTCCCGCGACGTCCTGCTGCTCACGCGGGTGGACAAACCGGCACTGCTGCGCCGGCTCTTTGACCTCGCCTGCCGGTACTCGGGGCAGGTGCTCGCCTACCAGAAAATGCTCGGCCAGCTCCATGACGCCGGCAACACGACCACACTCGCCCACTACCTCGACCTGCTGTCCGCAGCCGGCATTGTCACCGGCCTTGCCAAGTATTCCGGCGGCCGCGTGCGCCAGCGCGGCTCCAGCCCCAAACTGCTGGTGTTGAACACCGCTCTGCTCACCGCCGCGGTCGGGACCGATCCGGCCGACGTCGGCGCGGATTTCCACGGTCGCCTCGCCGAATCCGCGGTCGGGGCGCACCTTGCCAACGCGGCCGCGGCCCGGGAATGCGAGCTCTTCTACTGGCGCGAACGTAACCGCGAAGTTGACTTCGTGGTCAAGGTCGGCAGCCGCCTGACTGCTATCGAGGTCAAGACCGGCCGCTCCGAACCACGGGCCTTGCCCGGAATCGAGGCCTTTGCCGCCGAACACCACACGCACCGCCGGCTCCTGGTCGGCTCGGGCGGCATCCCGCTCGAGACCTTCCTGTCCGAACCGGTCCGCCACTGGACCGCCTGACCGCGACGACGTACCTCAGCAAGGTAGAGCCCGAGCAAAAGCCCTCCTGATCGAGCGAGTCCGCAATCCCGCCGCCTTGGCCCCTTCTGGATTCCGCCTTCCGCTCTCGTCTTCGCCATCCAAAGAGTCCGGCCCCGAATCCGAAATAGATTGCCACGCAGTCACGTGCTGTCCGACAGGGCACCTGAGGCCAGGACGGAGTGAAACGGACATAGGGCACTCTGCACCATTCAGATTCGTGTCTTTCGCGCGTTCGTGGCTCAACTTCGGGTCTGGGGTCCGGGAGTTGGTCGCGCGGTTGACAACTGGCACTATTAAGCTACAATCCACTCAGTTCTGAATATGTCGGGCTTGTCCGTCAGGTCCGCGCGGAGTTCGACGCGCAAAAGGAGGTCGCTTGAGAACTTTGGTCCTGATCCTGACCAGCATTGTGGTCGTAACGCTCGCTCGCGAGCCGCAATTGGTGCCGGCAGTCCGTATCCCGCACTGCAACAGTCGTACGCTATCGAATCAATCGCCTCCGTTGGTCTGCATCCCGCGACCAACGGTTGACCCTGCCGAACTGGTGGCGCCCCTCACGCGCATGTCGCCGGAGGAACGCGCGAACGGCAGGATGTTCATCACGGCAACCGCGCCCGAGGCGCGGGAAGTCGAGGCGCTGTGGAACCGGGGCGACTGCGACGCGGCCATCGCCGCGCTGCGACAGTGGGCCGAGCGCACCGAACTGCGGAACACCTACGTGGGCTTCAACTGGCGCGCGCCGATTGCCCCTTCTGCGGCCGGGTGGGGCGCGAACGTGCGAGTCGGCTCGCGGGACAGCGCGTACCTGGTCTGCTTCCAGCGGGACAACGCCACGGGCAACCTGCTAATTGCCTCGGCTTGCCGGGACGGAGCGAACACGGACCTTATCGTCGACCTGTCCACCAACGGCGGCTCGACCTGGAACGAGACCCACTACGGCTTTTGGACCGGACAGGCCCTCATTCGGGACCTGGAGATGACCGGATCGGCCGGATTCGAATACGTGGCTTACCTTCACAGTTGGGTGCCGGACTCCTGCTACTGCCTTCGTCTGAACGCGGCGACGGGCGCCTATGCCAAGATGCCGGACAGCTCCACTGGCAAGACAATCCTCGCCACATCGCGAGTCGGCGACACGCTGGACCAGATTGCCATCACAAGCTCGGACGACCAAATCCCGGGATGGGAGATCGAAGTGGTCGGCGGTACCCGACAGCACGCGGTCGAGGGCGGGTTCACTGTCGACCAGGGGGCGAACTGGATCCTCTATGCCGCGTTGGACAGCTTCTACTGGGGCGGTCTCGACTACTGCTACAACCACTATGATTCACTTGTCGCCAACCGCTACGTGTTCCTCTCCTGTCTGACCAAACACAGTGGCACATTCTATCCGGGGTACGCTTTCTACGCCGGTGGCTGGGTCCCCGTGTATCTCATCGTTCCGATGGATTCGCTCGGCGTCACCCAGACGACCGGCATCACCGCGTGGCGCGACACCATCGCCCTGGCCTATTCCCGTACGGCCGGGTCCGGCTGCGTCGTTACTTGCCTGATCTCAAATGACACCGGCAATGTCTGGGCCCAGCACCTCCTTACTGACTCCTCGGTCGGGCGCGAGAATGTGTCCATCTGCGGTAGACTCGGAGACGGCATCGGCGTGGCCTGGCGCGACTACGGCGGAGGTTTGCGTTCGATCGTCGGCTGTCACAGCGGCTACGCGGGCTCGACGTGGAACACGCCGGATACCATCAACGACCACAAACCGGACTGGACGGACAAGCCGCGAGTCGCACGGGTGGCACCGGGTGTCTACGGCGTCTGCTACATCACCTACGATCCGACGGCCTATGGCAGCATCTGGTACAACCGCAGCGACTGGAGTGGAGGTATCGCCGGGCCGAATCCGGTCCAGGTCTTGCCGATGAGCTTGTTCGCGACTCCGCGTCGTGGCGGCGCAAAGCTCAGCTTCGCCAATCCGGTGACGGGTCGGGTCAACTTGTCGGTGTTTGACGCTATGGGGCGCCGGGTGCTACGCCGGTCCGAACTGCTCAAGGCCGGAGCGCAGATGCTCAACTGCCCGGTGCCGGTGTCGGGCAGCTACATCGCGGTGCTCAAGACGCCGGCAGCGATGGCGACGGCCAAGTTCTCCGTGCTCAGGTAACCAATTCCCCGGAATGTCGCACAGGGGCGGGCGAAGGCCCGCCTCTTCATCTGTGCCGGAACGACGCGGGCGGAGAGCGAGACTAACCAGGTCCCTGCCTTCGAGCCTTGACGCCCGGTCGATGCCGGCTAGACTCTGGGCCGTCAGAGCGCGTGACTGGAGAAAGGAACCATGCGAAGCAGAGCACTGTTCGTACTACCGCTGGTCGTTATCGGGCTGGCCTGCAACGCCTTCGTGGCCACACCCGAAGTCGGTGCCAAGGCGCCGAACTTCAGCCTGCCGGACACGGCCGGTGTCAACCACTCCCTGACCGAGTTTCGGGGCAAGGTCGTGCTGCTCAACTTCTGGCAGTCGGGCTGACCGTACTGCCGCGCGGAGTTACCGCGCCTGTCGGCAATGCAGAGTGACTATGCCACGCGTGGGTTCGCGGCCGTCTCCATCAATCTCGAAGAGAACATGGACGATGTCGTCAAGGTGTGGGCCAGGCAGAACACAAACCTGTACCTGCGCGACGATGGCTACGAGTGGACGATCTACAAGCACAACGGCTCGATTCCTACGAACTACGTGATTGACACGGCGGGCGTGGTCCGCTACTGGTCAGAGGGCTTCGACGAGACCGCGGTCCGGGGCGTAATCGAAACCTACCTACCGGCTGCGGGCCAGGTGGCAGCCGTAACTGCCAAGTCAATCCGCGACTAGCAGAGCTACCGCGAAGCCGGTCCGGCCGCTATCGCTCGACCACTAGTTTGAGCGCGGAAGATAGGTTCCCTTCGCTGACTCTGACCAGATAGACGCCGGACCGCAGGTTCCCGAGTTCGACCCTTTGCTGCGAGCCGGTGGCGATGACTTGGCGCTTTAGCACGGTGCGGCCGGCAACATCAACGACCGCGATGTCCAGGCGGTCACCGGCTTGCGGGCCGGCAACAAGAGTAACGTATCCCCGGTTCGTCGGGCTGCCACGCAGCTCGAAACGTAGAGGCTGGCGTAGCGGCTGCGCCTCGCTGACCGCGCCGGGCGTGTACTCGTCCGCGCCGATGTCCGGCGAGAGCGAGTCGCGCCGGTCAAGCTCGATGTCGTAGGGGAACCCGGCAATCGGAATCCCCGAATCACGGCAGGGCGACGAGGAGGAGAGATGGTAGTTGTCCCCGGTCACGAATAGCGGGTCGCGCGACAGGCTGTGCGCATCCGGCGTCGCCGGGTACGCGCGCCAAGCGGCCAGCGTCGCGTACGCAGTCTCGTTCACGCGGGCCACGCTGCCGCTGTCCGAAGTACACAGGTCGTTGTTGTCACTTGCGCCGGGAGCGAATGGAAACGCTTCGGAAATATCGTAACAGGTGGAACCATACCGACCCCGGTTCCAGACGATGTTGTCTCTGGCCTCGGCCCCGGTTACGTTGGCGAGGTCAACTGCCACATTTCCAGCGCTGTCCTTTCCGACAATCGTGTTGTAGTAGAGCCGTGGCGATTGAACGTTGCGGAAGGTGACGCCGAGGTCGTTCCAACCCTTGATGCAGCTATTGGCCACGACCGGGCCGCGGCAGTTCAGAGCCGAGATGCCGACCTGCGTCGTGCCCAGTATCGTCATCCGCGCGAGCGTGTCGTCGTTGCAGCTATCGCCCAGCACGACCGAAACCGGGGCGGCGCAGACCAGCGAACAGGGCTGTACGCTCACGCCGCTGCTCTGGCTGAGGGCCATTGCTGCGACTGCGGCGGCGCCGTGCAGCTTGGCATGGGCGAACCGCGTGCCGGAGGAACGGCTGACGCTGAAGCCTGTACCGTAGCCGCCGTAGAGCTCGGCCCAGCGGAACGAGCAGCCCGGCGACGAGTCGAGCAGCACGCCGACCGCCGTGTCGCTGTTCACACTCACCACCTGCAGGCTGTCGATGACGCAGCCCGGCGAGTGGTCTAGTTCAAGGCCGCGGATCGGCCCGCTCTGGAGGGTCAAGCGCATGAAGTGGCAGTCGTTGCAGCGAAGAAGCGTGACCGCCTTCCGCGAGGTCCCGGCATCCATCATCGCGTTCGAGCTGATGGAGTCGCAGGACTCGAAGTAGGCCGCCTGTTTGTGCGTACCGTACGTCAGGCAACTGTCGAAATGCGCCGACGCGCAGTTGACCGCGTACAGTCCGTTGTCGGTCGAATCATGAACTGAGCATCCGGCCACCGAAATGCGTGGTGAGTTCACGACGCGGAACCCGGTATCGCTTGCGGCTTTGATGCCGGTCATCATCGTCATGTTGTCACCGCCGCCGGTAATCGAGACGCCGGTGTTGAGCGTGCCGAGTATCGAGCACTTGCGGACCGAGGCGGACCAGCAGTCCCGGAAGTCGAGGCCGCGGCTTCCCGAAGAGCGCATCGTTCCCTCCACGCGCGAAGTGTCGAGGTGGAAGTTAACCGCCCGCTCCACCAAAAGCCCGGTCTGCGCCGAGTCCGATACCATCCGGCAGGCCCAGACCGAACCGGAATCGGAGTCGGCGAACCGGATGCACGCGCTACCGGTATCTCGCACGCCCTGGAAACGCAGATTCTGCACCGTGACGTTGTGCGTGCTCTCGACCGAGAAGGCAAACCTGGAGCCACCCGCGTCAATCGTCGCGCCCGCGGACTTGGGCAGGAACCGAATCTTGTGGGTGCGGCTGTTGGCCACGCTGTGCAGCGCGACTGTGCCGGTGTAGATTGCCTGCGCAATCGGGAACTGGACGTCGCCGCCCAGCCCGCGTGCGTTCAGCGCGTTGGCCGCGGCCTGTACCGAGGCGAAACTGTCCACTCCCGGCCCGCCTGACCCGACCGGGTAGACTCCGTTCATAGGCTGGGCAGAAACCACGGCCGCGAACAAAGCGGCGCACGCCAGTAACGGTGCCGAACGTCTAACCGGCAATGGTTGGAGCATTGTCGAGATGATAGCCACGGGCAGCGGCGGCGCAAACCATACGTCCACTTGTTCTTTCGTCCTTCGTTCTTCGTCCATCGTTATCCCCGACCCTGTCTCTTTGTGCCTTGGTGTCTTTGTGGTTGACTCCTGCTGCGAACGGGGCGGAAAACAGCGCGGGCTCCGAGAGGAGCCCGCACTTCAAGCCTGAAAGGGCCTGCTAGCGCGCGAGCTTAACCAGACGCGCGCTCTGGCTGCCATCCCTGAGCAGGTAGACGCCCGGTTTGAGCCCGGCACCATTGAGGACGGCGCAACCGGACGCGGGAGCAGTCAGCGTGCGAACCAGGCTGCCGGCAGCATCATACAGGCGTAAGGCGGAGTTGGCGGCAAGGGACGAGGAGCAGCGGATGCTCGTGGCCGCGGTGAAGGGGTTGGGGTTCGCGGAGAGCGGCGAGGAAACGGTCAGCAGGCTGTGGTCTTCCTCGATACCGGCGGTCGCGAGCGAGACGTTATCGGCGGAAACTTCCGCCCAGCCGCCGCTTCAGGTCCCGTTGTCGTACGCGTACAGGTCGATAGTAACCTTCGCCACGCTTTCGCGATTGATGCCCGGCAGATTCCACCCGAGCTCCTGCCACAGCTTCAGCGTGTACGTATGCCACCCGCCGCCCGTATCGGCAATCGGAATCAGGCTTACGGTATCGCTCTTGGCCCACGAGCAATACTGATTGTGCAGATAGAAACGGGTGTTGCCCAGTTCGCTGTCGGACGAATTCATATACCTGACCCATACCGAGGCAACCGGCCAACAGGTCGATGACCCGCCGCCGATCTTGAACCTGCCGTCGAAACTCAGCGCAAGATAGACGTCGGGCACGTCAACGGTCTGACGCAGCGACGCGAAGTAGGCAAGTGTCTTGTAGACCTTGGCGGCATAGCCCGGAGTCGGCTGCCCGAACGTATCCGAGCGCGCGAACGAGTCTGACCCGACAACGTTGTTGGCCGTATCAACCCAGCCGGTAGTAATCGCCTGCTCGAAATCGCCGTTCACCAGATACTCGGTCGCCGCGGCCGGTGCGACGAGCGCTAAAACCAAAACGGAAAAAAGCAGAATTCTCTGCACTACATTACCTCCAGGACATGTCGGACGCTTTGGACCGGACAATACATTATCCCCGCCGCGGCCGACGCTGTCAAAGAAGCCCGACCAAGTACGCTGCATCACTAGAACACGAGCGCGGCTGCCGAGAAGTCCTTGGCGGACATCGGTGCCGACGTGGAGGCATTGTTCTACCACTGCGCGGCCATCATGCGTGCGCCTGCATTAGGCAGCGAGAATCGCGGCGTGCTGCGGCAGGGCTGACCGAGAATTCCACTGCCGGACGCCAAGGAACTACTGCTGCGGTCTGCCGAGTTGGGGAAGTCGGTTGCCGTATTGCTCAACACGGAGAGCGACGTGCGGGGCGTTGCCAGCGGCAGTATCAGGACGGAGTTAAAAACGATGGGAACTGCCGCGCGAATCGGCGGCGGTAACTTGAACCCGGAGAAGAGTGACTTGGCCGTGAGCGCAGGTTGGAGCCACGCAGGCGATGGCAAACACATCGAGCGCAAACACTCTGACGAAGAACTCGCCGCGATTCGCGAGGGTGCAAAGGCGCGGGCGCGGCTGGGCGAAAGTGCGTGTGACGTGTACCTGAACGAGCGTGCATCCCGGCGGAACGTCTCAGCCCGTGTCTGGGACTTCTACATCGGCCGGTATCAGATCATCAAGAAGTGGTTTCGCATCGCGAGCGTGAACTTCTCAAGCCCGACCTGGGACCGGAAGAGGCACGGAATGTGTCCGAGATGGTTCTCCGCATAGCGGCAGTACCACTTCTTCGTCCCGCCCTGGACGCCAACTATCAGACCGTCAGGAATTCGGCTTTCACCTGGCTGGCGCAGCGCCCAGCACAGATGGTGCCGTTCAATCCGATGAGCGCGTCCAAATGCGGTAACCCACGCCGCGGACAGGCAATACTACGGACCTGTAGGATGACGCGGGAGCGGCCACTTTGGCCATCTTAGGTTGCAGATTGTCGATTGGTGATTGGGCAAGCTTGTATACAAATACAGCTACAAGACGCGAGGGCGGATTTCTGGGCTATCTGCTTCCGGCATTGGGCTTTATGCTTGTAGCTGACGAATCGACTCCCCCGCCCGGGTGATTACCCTGCAGATAGTAGACAGGATTCAGTAGACAGCAGACAGGGGGGTTATCTCCACCGCAATTCTCGGATGAACCTCCACCGGAATTCGAGGGGTTAGTCCACCGGTTGCTCTCCGACTAGCTCTTAGGGTTAGTCTACGGGTTGCTCCACCGGTTCCTCTCCGGGTTGGTCGGAGCGTTGCGGCCCGGGTAAGTCCACGGGTTCCTGTCCGGGTTGCTCCCGAGTAAGCTCCGGCCGTTGCTCTCCGGTTTGCTCGGAGAATTGCGTCCCGAGTTGCTCTCCTCGTTGCTCTGCAGGTTGGTTGCCTGCATCCTGGCTTCGGTCATCCGATGGCCAGGCCGTCCTAAGCCTTTGTGTTTTCGTCTCTTGATGAGAGGAATCGGCCCCAGAAAGACGATGCCCGCCGGAAGGCCGGCGGGCATTCGCTTTCAAGAATCACCGCTGAGAAAGTCATTGCTGTCTTTCCCGGTCGTCCTCAAGGACCCTGTCCTCGGGACTTCCATGCGCCTGAGCTTAAGTCATCAGGCTGCCAGCGGTCTTAATTGGCGTGGGGAGCGGGGAAACAAGGGGGTTATTTTGGTGGGTTGGGAAGGAGGGATACCCGCTCCCCACAAATCTTAGTCTCCAGATTGTGAAAGAACAATCCTGCCGTCTTTGACAGAAACCACGACCTTCGCAGGTCGGCTTCTGAGAATCAGTTCTGCAATCGGATTCTCGACAAGACGCTGTATGACGCGCTTGAGCGGCCGCGCCCCGAAGTCCGGGTCGTAGCCCTGCTCAGCCAAAGCGTCCTCAACACCTGAACTAAGTATAAGAGCCACCCCCTGCTCTGTCAACATATCTTTGACGCGGGATAGCTGGATGTCCACGATCTTGCGGATGTCGTCCTTAGAGAGCGGGTTGAAGACAACGATGTCGTCGATGCGGTTGAGGAACTCGGGCCGGAAGCTGCGCCGAAGTAGCTGCATCAGCTCGTCGCGGTCGAACCGGCCCTGGCGCGCCAGTTCGGTGCCGAGGTTCGAGGTCATGATGATAATCGTGTTCTTGAAGTCCACGGTGCGGCCATGGCCGTCGGTCAGCCGGCCGTCGTCGAGAATCTGCAGAAGCACGTTGAACACGTCCGCGTGCGCCTTCTCGATTTCGTCGAGCAGCACGACTCGGTATGGCCGCCTCCGCACCGCCTCGGTCAACTGCCCGCCTTCTTCGAACCCGACGTATCCGGGCGGTGCGCCGATGAGCCGCGACACGGTGTGCCGTTCTCCGTACTCCGACATGTCGATGCGTACGATTGCCTCTTCGGTATCAAACAGCACCTGGGCCAGTGTCCGCGCGAGCTCGGTCTTCCCCACACCGGTGGGCCCCAGGAAGATGAAGCTGCCGATGGGCCGCTTCCGGTCGCCGATGCCGGCCCGGGCCCGACGGATGGCGTTCGCGACCGCGCTCACCGCCTCGTCCTGGCCCACCACCCGCTTGTGAATCTCGTCTTCAAGCCGGAGCAGCTTGTCCCGCTCCGACTCCATCAGGTTCTTGAGAGGAATCCCGGTCCACTTGGCCACGACCTCGGCGATGTCCTCTTCGGTCACCTGCTCGCGTAGCAGCCGGTTGCCCTTCTCCTTGGCCGCGAGTTTGGCCAGCTTCTTCTTAAGCTCGGCCAGCTTGCCGTATTCGAGCTCCGCTGCCTTGTTCAGGTCGTATTTCCGCTTGGCCGCGTCCACTTCGGCCGCGACCTTCTCGATCTCTTCCTGTAGCTTCTGCCGCGACTCGACTTCCTTCCGCTCGGTTTCCCACTGCGCGGTCAGCCGCTTCTGGTCTTCCTTGAGGTCGGCAATCTCCTTCTCGATTTCCTTGAGCCGCTTCTGAGAGGCTTCGTCGCGGTCGCGCTTGAGCGAGAGCTTCTCCATCTCGAGCTGCATCAGCTTCCGGTCAACGTCGTCGAGCTCGACCGGCTTGGAGGTGATTTCCATCTTCAGCTTGGCCGCGGCCTCGTCCACGAGGTCAATCGCCTTGTCCGGCTGGAACCGGTCGGCGATGTAGCGGTTCGACATCGTCGCCGCCGCCACCAGCGCCGCATCGGTTATCTGCACGCCGTGGTGGACCTCGTAGCGTTCCTTCAACCCGCGCAGAATCGAGATGGTCTCCTCGACCGTGGGCTGGTCCACGAAGACCGGCTGGAACCTCCGTTCGAGCGCCTTGTCCTTTTCGATGTACTGGCGGTACTCGTCGAGCGTGGTCGCGCCGATGCAGCGCAGTTCTCCGCGCGCGAGCATCGGCTTCAGGATGTTGCCTGCATCCACCGCGCCCTCGGCCTTGCCTGCGCCGACCACGGTGTGGAGTTCATCTATGAACAGGATGATTCGACCCTCGGACGAGGCGACTTCCTTAAGCACGGCCTTGAGGCGATTCTCGAACTCGCCGCGGTACTTGGTGCCGGCAATGAGCGCGCCCATGTCGAGCGCCACGAGCTTCCGGTCTTTGAGCGACTCGGGCACGTCGCCGCGAATGATGCGCTGGGCCAGGCCCTCGACGATCGCGGTCTTGCCCACGCCCGCCTCGCCGATCATCACCGGGTTGTTCTTGGTACGGCGGGATAGCACCGTCATCACACGCCGGATCTCGTCGTCGCGGCCGATGACCGGGTCGAGCTTCCCGTCACGGGCAAGCTGGGTGACGTCGCGACCGAACTTCTCCAGCGGCTGGTATCGTTCCTCTGCAGCTTGGTCCGTGACGCGCTGGGACCCGCGAATCTCTTTCAGAGCCGCGAGCACCTTGGCCGGGTCGACGCTGAAAGCCTTGAATATCCGCGCGCAGTCGCCGTCCTTCAGCCCGAGAATCGCAAGGAACAGGTGCTCGGTGGAAACGAACTCGTCCTTGAAGCGCTTGGCCTGGTTCTCGGCTTCGGCCAGCACCTGCCGGGCGCGGGCGGACGTGTAAAGCTGGCTGTCGCCGCCGGTGACGCGCGGCCGGTCGGACAGGGCGGCCTGGACTTGCTGGTGGATGACCTGCGGGTCAGCGCCGACCTTCTTGATTAACTGGGGAACCAGACCCTCGTCCTGCTCAAGGAGTGCGAGGAGGATGTGTTCCGCGTCGATTTCGTTGTGCTGGAACCGTGTGGCAATCGCCTGGGCTGAGGCCACCGCCTCTTGCGCTTTCTCAGTGAACCTGTCTATGTTCATTTCTCTATATTAGACGAAACCGGTCGCGGCTCGATTCGGGGTCGCGCGGTCAGTAGCCCGGTATCGCCGGATAGACCAGCCTGCCTTTGCGCACTCTCAGAAACGGCGTGAGCTTGTGCGGCCTGGCGGTCTTCCGGCTTGAGATCTCCAGGACCTGCCACTTGCGCTTGGTCAGCGCGTCGCCGATGAGCGAACGATGACAGCGCCAGGGGTTTCCCTCGGCGCACATGATCGCGGTCGGCTCTTTCCGGGCGATGGTTTCCAGGAGTTCAAGACCGAGTACGAACTCGTCGGTCTGCATGTAGTCCGCGAAGCCGCGAAAGGAGAGGTTGCGCCAGCCCATGTTCACCGAATCGTGGAGCGCGTGACGGAGGCCGCCGAGAGCCTTGAGGTGCCGGTACCCGATTCCCGCACGAGCCAGCGACTTCCTGATCTCTTGTTGATTGAACTGGGGATTGTGGCGGGACTTCGGAATCGTCCGCACGTCCACTACCTTATCGATTCCGTGAGCTTCCAGCAACGACAGGAAGTCCTCGATTGGCCGGTTGGAATGGCCTATCGTGTACACGGTTGGCTTTGCTGTCACTATGTTGTTAGACGCACTTGAACCAGCCCCGGGTCGCTGAAAGGATTTCCTTCCGGGCCTGTCACGCGCCTCTTCGTCTTGGTGGTGAGATTCGCCGCCCCTCGACTGCTTGACGCCTGCCGGGCGGTTGCTACAATCTGCAAAAGGGAGCGCCCTAAATGCATCGTCTTACTCATCGTGTGCGGCCGTCTTGTCTGTTGCTTGCGGTCGGCTGTTTGCTGTCGGCGGTGCTTGCCCAGTGGGAGCCGGACCGGAAGCTGTCGACCACAGACAGCTCGGCGGCCCTGAATGAGAACATGGGGCGGTGCATCGTCACCTGCGCGGACACGGTGCACGTGGTCTGGTACGACACGAAGAACAACGGCAGCGCTATCTACTACAAACGTTCGAGCGACCAAGGCGCGACTTGGGGCCCTGATACGAGACTCTCCTGCAGTCCCGGCTACTCTGACTTCCCGTCTCTGGCAGTGTCAGGCACAAACGTGCACCTCGCGTTCCGCGACCAGCGGACCGGTCGCTACGGCTCGTGCTACAAGCGCTCGACCGACGGCGGCCGGAACTGGGGACAGGACGTGTTCATCTCGGACTCAGCCCTGTTCAACTGGTGGCCGTCCGTCGCCGCGGTCGGCCCGATGGTCTACGTTGCGCTGAACCTGGACACTGTGAACAGCGAAGTCTACTTTCGGCGCTCGACCGACAATGGCGAAAACTGGGACACGATCCAGCGCATCTCCAACGCACCGCAGCGGTCCGAGGACCCCTGCATCGCGGCATCCGACTCCAACGTGCACATCGTCTGGAACGACTTCCGCCACGGCGGTGGCGGCCATAGCGAAGTCTACTATCGCCGCTCTTCAGACCAGGGCGTGACGTGGGGGCCGGAAACCCGGCTGACGTTTGATACCGCGATGTCCTACAGCCCGACGGTCTATCCGTCCGGCTCGAACGTTGACGTAGCGTGGGAGGACAACCGCGACGGTAACTTCGAGATCTACCATAAGCGCTCGACCGACTACGGACTGACCTGGGGCCCGGACCAACGGCTGACGTTTGACTCGGCGACCTCCGTCTATCCTTCAATCGTTGCGGACGGCGGGAACGTCCACATCGTCTGGTTCGGCCTCAGCGGCGGTGCCGGGATCTTCTGTCTTCATTCCAGCGACGGCGGCGCAAGCTGGGATTCGGCAGCTACCCTGGTCAGCGGCTCATCCTCGCCCGCAATGCCGTTCATTGATCTCTCGGGCTCTGTTCTTCATGTCATCTGGAAGGACACGCGCGACGGCCACGGCGCCATCTACTACAAGCGAAACCCAACCGGCAATCTCGGAATCGAGGAAAGCCTCAAACCGCAAGCTGCAAGCCACAAGCCCGTAGCCACGATCATCCACGGCGTGCTGTTCCTGAACGGGGACTGTCCCCGCATGGGGGCTGTCCCCAAAACCGTCCTGCTCGACGTCTCCGGCCGTAAGGTCATTGACCTGTGCCCCGGCCCGAACGACGTCTCTCGCCTCGCACCCGGCGTGTACTTCGTGCGTTCGGCGTCAGACGTAATGGGCGATGCGTCGAGCGTTCGCAAGGTTGTTATTCAACGCTAGGAGGTATCTGTGAAGAAGCTGGTTTTCATCATGATTACAGGTGTGCTGGCCGCTTCGGCCGCGCACGCTGACTCGCTCAACTGCCGGCTGGTAGGACACTGCAGCACTCCCGGCAACGCCGAGGGTGTGGAGCTGGTCTACACCAGGGGCATCATTCTGGTCGCGGACGGAGATTCCGGTTTGCGAGTGGTTAGCTACGATAGTGCAGTTGAAATCGGGCACTGCAATACCCCGGGCGAGGCCCACGCCGTGGCCGTCTATCCGACCCGAACGAACCTGGCCTTTGTTGCGGATGACACGTGCGGTCTGCTGGTCATCTCGATCGCCGACCCGGCGCATCCGGCCATCCTCGGTCGCTGTCACACACCCGGCACGGCCCTGGCCGTAGCCATCGGTCCCTACGGATATGCCTATGTTGCGGACATGGATGGTGGTCTCCGCGTCATCTCGGCTGCGGATTCCACGAATCCGGTTGAAGTCGGGTTCTGCGGCACGCCGGACTGGACCTGCGGGGTGGCCGTGAAGGCGGGCTTCGCCTACATGGCGGATGAGGACTCCGGCCTGCGCGTCATCTCGATTCAAAACCCGGCCAATCCGGTTGAAGTCGGACATTGCCGAACCGCGAATCTTGCCTATGGCGTATGCACGGACGATTACGTCTATGTCGCCGATGACCTCGGCGGCTTGCGGGTCATCTCGGCGGCTGACTCGTCGGATCCGCTTGAACTCGGAAGCTGCAGCACTCCAGGGAATGCCTATGCTGTGTCGGCAAATGGCCACCACGCCTTCGTAGCCGATTATGGTTCCGGCCTGCGCGTGATCTCGACTTCTGACTCGTCGCATCCGGTTGAGGTGGGATACTATGACACGCCGGGCTATGCCTGCGGCATCTATGCCGCGGGGACCCGAGCCTACATCGCGGACTACAACTATGGGCTCGAGATCATCGACTACAACGCTGCGGGCGTCGAGGAGAGCCGCAAGCCGCAAGCCTCAAGCTGCAAGCGGGCGGCGACCATCGTGCGCGGCGTGCTCCGCCTCGGAGTAGACAGTAAACAGTATTCAGCATACAGGGCCGTACCGTCTGACGGGGGCCGCTGCGGCCAACTACTGGACGTGAACGGACGTCGCGTCGCGGCGCTACATGCCGGGGTGAATGATGTGAGCGGGCTTGCGCCCGGGGTCTACTTCGTGCGTCAGGCGTCAGGCGGGGAACGTACGGCGTCGCCCGTCCGAAAGGTGGTCATTCAACACTAGGAGGCACACGTGAAGCACAGCAGTCTGATAGTCATTGTGGCTTCTCTCTTCTCCCTGGGTCGGGCCCAGCCGGATACGGTCTGGGCGCGCATCTATGACGACACGACCCAGCACGGCGACGAGGCCAAGGCCGTCGCGGTCGACGACTCGGGCAACGTCTACGTT
Organism: bacterium; assembly: GCA_035505375.1. Taxonomy (NCBI): domain Bacteria; species bacterium. The sequence goes on from DATJQV010000059.1 coordinate 30,270, forward strand.
GCCGGGTTCAGCCACGGAATCAGCAACGACGAGGCTCTCCTCGCCATCAAGTACCGCCCTAGCGGCGACACGGCATGGGCCCGGAGGTGGAACCCGACGGCCCTTCGAGACGAAGCCAACGCTGTTGCGCTGGACCATGCGCACAACGTGATTCTGAGCGGCTGGTGCGGCGGCACGTCCTAAGGTGGCGACTGGGCAACCATCAAGTTCAGTCCGTCCGGTGAATCGCTCTGGGCGCACACCTACGACTATGGCTCGCAGGACATGGCGACTGCCGTGATGGTCAACGACTCGAATGACATCTATGTCGTCGGCGAGCTGGGTGCCAGTCTTGGCTACCGCTACGGCGTCATCAAGTACACCCCGACCGGCGAGACGCTATGGACGCGCGCGTACAGCTTCCCGTCGGGCACAACTCAGGTGCCGTCGGCAGCCGTGCTCGACCACCACGACAATCTTCTGGTCACCGGCTTCAGCACTGGCGCGAACCGAAGGGTCGCGACCGTCAAGTACAAGCCGAACGGAGACACGGCCTGGACCCGAGTCTGGGATGGCCCAAAGCACAAGGGAGCGGACGGCGGGGCGGTCGGCGTCGATGCCGCCGACAACGTCTTTGTCTCAGGCACAACCTATGACTCGAGCGGTTACCAGAAGTTCCTTGGCCTCAAGTACGACAGCCTGGGCGATACACTCTGGACCTCGTCGGGCGGCCCGGATAGTGAGCAGATTCAGATTTCCGCCGGGGTGACGGACCGAACCGGCAACACGGTGGTCACCGGCTATTGCGGAGTCAGCCACGGCCAATTCTTCGATATCTCGACCGACAAGATCCGGCCCAATGGCGACACGGCCTGGACTGCGCTCTACAACGGAACCGGATACGGCAACGACATGGGCCGGGCGCTTGCGGTGGACTCACTGGGAAATGTCTATGTGGCCGGGCAGAGTCTAGGCAATGGCACCGGCTACGATGCGGTGACACTCAAGTACGATTCCTCGGGCCATCTGCTCTGGGTCGGCCGCTTTCCCGGGCCTTCGAACTGGAGCGACGCCCGTGCACTGGCGCTCGGCCCCGGCGCTACCACGGTGGCGGTCACCGGCAAAGTCAGCACACTCGACGGCTACGGTGGCGCGCTGACCATCTTGTACGGGACCACCAGTGCCGCTCAGGAGCCACGGCCGCCTGCGACTAACCGTCCGCCTCGTATTGCCACAGTCGTACGCGGAGCGCTCTGCCTGCCGGCGACCTCAAGCCCCAAGCCGCAAGCTGCAACCTGGCTGCTGGACGCGACCGGGCGTCGCGTCGCAACGTTGCGCGCGGGCGCGAATGACGTGAGCTGGCTTGCACCCGGGGTCTACTTCGTTAGAGTAGCGCAGGATGGAGCTCAGACCGTCCGCAAAGTTGTTCTGACCAGATAGGAGAAAGACATGAAGCATGTGCTGTCTTTGTTGGCTGCTGGATGTCTGCTGACGGTCGTGTCAGCCGACCCGCTATGGGTGAGGACCTACGGCAATCCGTACGGTGCGTTCGACGAGGTCCACGCCATCGGCGCGGACGACTCGGGTGACGTCGTCGTCTCCGGGTTCAGCCAAATCAGCTCCACCGACCAGGAGTTCGTCACCATCAAGTACAAGCCCAACGGCGACACGGCCTGGGTGCGGCACTTCAACCCGGGCAACGGGCGCGACGGCGCAACCGCGCTCGCCGTTGACCGCTCGGGCAACGTCATCGTCACGGGCTACACGGGCGACGCCAGCTCGTCGTACGGCCCGTGGACCACTATCAAGTACTCACCCGCCGGAGAATCGCTCTGGGCCACGACCTGGGAATACAGCGTGTACTGCCTGGCCACGGACGTAGTGGTTGACTCGGCGGGCAACAGCTATGTGACGGGCAGAGCGGGTTCGCTGAACTACCTGGACTTCGCGGTTGTGAAGTTCGACCCGGCCGGCAACCTGGTATGGCAATGCATCTACGACGGCGGCAACAACGACTATGCGGACGCGGTTGCGGTCGACCTCGAGGGCAATGTGTATGCCACCGGCTCCACGGTAGTCAGCGGCAACGATGGATTGCTCATGACCATGAGAATCAGCCCGGCCGGTGACACGCTCTGGAAGAACATATACCCCAATGCCAACAACCGGGGTGACCGGGGCATGAACATCGCGGTTGACAATTCGGGCAGTGCCATCGTCAGCGGAGACATATCGGATTCTGCCGGTCATACCGGGTACATCACCGTCAAGTACGCTCCCGGCGGTGACACGGTCTGGTCCCGCCGCTACCACGGGCCGGGCAATCAGTCCGACAATGCAATGGCACTCGCTCTGGACGCGGCCGGCAACGCCTACGTGACCGGCAGCACCTGGGCCGACGCCCACCACTACGACTTCACAACCATCAAGTACGCTCCGGATGGAACCGAACGCTGGGTCGTCCACTACCCCGGCGTCAGTCACCGTGCCTTTGCCGACGCCATCGGGCTGGACGTGAATGCCAACGTCTACGTCAGCGGCTACAGCTACGACTCGACCGGCGGATCGGACGTGGTGACGGTCAAGTACGATTCGGCGGGCACTCAGCGCTGGGCCGAGCGCTACGACGGGGGGTTCGGAGAAGATGAGGCCTCCGTGTTGGCGGTCGGCCCGGACAGCAGCATATTTGTCGGCGGCCGGACAAACAGCGACTCCGGTGGCATGGACTACATGACGCTCAAGTACGGCGTGGCGGGAGCGGTCGCGGAAACGCCGAGCGCCGAAGTCCGAACGCCGAACGTCGGGCCGACCATCGTCCGTGGAGTGTTGAACTTGGGAGTAGACAGTAGACAGCATTCAGCATACAGGGCGGAACTGCTCGACATATCCGGGAAGAAGGTGCTCAACCTGCACGCGGGCCCGAACGACGCATCGCGACTCGCGCCCGGAGTGTACTTCGTGCGTCCGGCGTCTGGCGTCGAGCGTGAAGCGTCGAGTGTCACCAAGGTCATCATTACCAAATAAGGAGAAAGCATGAAAACAGCCTTGGTCTTCTCTGTGGTCTGCCTGCTTGCTGTACTGTCGGCCCTCTGGGCCGCGCCGCTCTGGCAGAGAACATACAATGGTCAGAGCAATCGGGACGATGAGGTCCACGCCATCGGCACGGACGACTCCGGCAACGTCGTTGTCTCGGGCTTCAGCGATCTGAGCTCGACCGACGCGGAGTTTGTCACAATCAAGTACAAGCCAAACGGCGACACCGCCTGGCTCCGCCACTTCAATCCCGGCAACGGGCTGGACGGGGCTACGTCGCTGGCGATTGACCGCCGAGGTAACGTCATCGTCGACGGGTATATCGGTGGCTCGACTTCAGGGTACGGCGATTGGGCCGTAGTTAAGTACTCGGCCGCCGGCGACTCACTCTGGACGGCAACCTGGAATCTCGGCGCCAACGACCGACCCATACAAATCGTGGTCGACACGGCGGGCAACAGCTATGTTACCGGAAATGCGGGGTCGCAGAACTACATGGACTTCGCGGTCGTCAAGTTCGACGCCTCGGGCAACAAGGTCTGGCAATTCATCTACGACGGCGGCGACAACGACGGCGCGGCCGCGGTCGCGGTTGACTTCGCGGGCAATGTCTATGCCACTGGCTACACTGTACTCGGCGGCAACTACGGTCACCTGCTGACGATGAAACTCAACCCTGCCGGCGATTCGCTCTGGAAGAACATATACACCGGTCCGGCCGGCAAGACGGACATGGGCTCGTACATCGTGGTCGACGGCTCGGGCAATGTCATCGTGTCCGGAGTCAGCAATGACACGGCCGGCCGCAGCGACTACATCACCATCAAGTACTCCTCGAACGGCGACACGCTGTGGACCCGCCGCTACAACGGCCCGGGCAACCAAGCAGACGTCCCCTTAGGGCTCGTCCTGGATGCGGCCGGCAATGCCTACGTGACCGGTTGCAGCTACGACGTGAACAACCATTACGACTACGGGACCATCAAGTACTCCCCGGATGGAGCCGAGCGCTGGGTCGCCCGCTATCCGGGCGCTAGCCACCAGGCCGGCGCAACTGCCATCGGGCTGGATGCCGACGCCAACGTCTATGTGACCGGTACGAGCCTCAGCGCCAGCTACTTTTGGGGCGTGGCTACCGTCAAGTACGATTCGGCCGGTGACCAGCGCTGGGCTGAAAGCTACGCCGGGGACAGTGGAGAAACTGAAGCCTACGTTCTGGCGGTCGGCTCGAGCAGTAGCGTGTACGTCGGCGCCCGGATGGGAGTCAGCAACGAAGGGATGGACTACCTGACGCTGAACTACGGCGCGGCCGGCGCGGTCATGGAAACGCCGAACGCCAAAGTGCGAACGACGCATGCGGCCACTATCGCCCGAGGCATCCTCTTTCTGCCGGCTCCGACTTTCACTCTTCACTCTTCTCTCTTCTCTCTTTCCGGTCAGAAGGTGCTCGACCTCAACCCGGGCGCGAACGACGTCAGTTCGCTTTCGCCCGGCGTCTACTTTGTCCGGGCCGCCGGCGGCAAGCTGTCAGCCATGAACTGTCACAAAGTCGTGATCCAGAAGTAAGGAGTAACCATGACCAGGAACGTACATTTCCTGCTACTAGTGATGCTGGCAGGCGGCCTCTACGGACAGGTGCTTGAAGCGACGATCGACGTGCCGGACTCATTCAGCGCCATCACGATGCCCCAGGCGCTGGGGTTCAACCCGACAAACAACAAGGTGTACGTCGGCGGCAACTACGGCGACTTCGCGGTCGTGATTGACGGAGCC